>JALYZL010000659.1 GCA_030948875.1 Actinomycetota bacterium | reverse complement strand
GACCTCCGCCTCGGCCTACCGAGGCAGGTCCGCGCAGGGCATCGTCGTGACCCTCAGCGTCCCGGCCGGCGGCGAGCGTACCTTCCGCTACCGCGCGAGCCTCAAGTGCACCGACGGCACGAGCTGGCTCGACGACTACTTCACCGACCGGGTCGCCGTTCGCGGGGGCCGCTTCTCGAGCCACCACTCCTCCGATCGCGGGGCGATCGTCACGACGGTCCGCGGGAAGCTCGCCGGAAAGCTTGCCAGGGGGACGATCAACATCGTCGAGCGCTTCAGCCCGGTACTGAACACGGCTGGGCTCACGCCGCTGTCTGGCACCGGCACGATCTTCTGCCGGAGCGCTACCGTGGGCTGGAACGCGAGGCGCGTTTAGGGCGCGGTCGGGCTTGGTCAGAGGGCGTGCGAGGAGCCCCTGAGTAAGTGGCTGAACCGTCGCTATACTTCCGCGCCCGCAGCACCCGGGTAGGGCTGACCTGCGCAGTAAGCGTGGGTTTTTTCTCGTCCGGACGCGTGCGCCCGCGATCACCCTGACACCACGAACTAATTAGGTTCCCGCATCATGCCCAAGGACGTCATTCTCACCGCCGAAGGCCTGGCCAATCTCAAGGCTGAGCTCGAGCACCTCTCCAGTGAGCGCCGGCGCGAGGTGGCCGGACGCATCAAGGAGGCGCGCGAATTCGGTGACATCTCCGAGAACGCCGAGTACGACGACGCCAAGAACGAGCAGGCCATGCTCGAGGCTCGCATTGCCCAGCTCGAGGACAAGATCCGCTCGGCCACCGTGATCGACGCCTCCGACCTCGGTACCGACCTCGTCCGCGTCGGTTCCGTCGTCCACGTCAAGGACGAGGGCGGCAAGGCGACCAGGTACACGATCGTCGGCTCGGCTGAGTCCAACCCTGCCCAGCTCCGGCTCTCCAACGAGTCTCCGGTGGGCAAGGCCCTACTCGGACGCAAGCGGGGGGACGCGGTGGTCTTCACCACCCCCAGCGGCGAGCGCACGCTCAAGATCACCAAGATCGACGTCGATTCGAAGTAGCGGCAGTGATTTCGAGAACGATGCACTAGCGTCCCGGCCATGGCCGACTCAGCGCCCGGCGACACGTCCGGCGAGGCGCCCGACGGCTCGACCGTCCCGGAGATCCTCGCCGGACGTCGGCGCAAGCTCGATGCCCTCCGCGCCGAGGGAATCGAGCCGTTCCCGCACGAGTTCGATGGCGTCGAGCCGATCGCCGCCGTTCGCGCCGCGCACGCCGACCTGGCGCCGGGGGAGGAGACCGAGGCTCGCCATCGGGTCGCGGGACGCCTGGCCGCGCGGCGGGGCCAGGGGAAGATGGCGTTTCTCGATCTCGACGATCGCTCGGGGCGGATCCAGCTCCAGGCCCGCGTAGACGTCCTCGGGGCCGAGGCGATGGAGCGGCTGCTCCACTTCGACCTCGGCGACCTGATCGGCGTCGACGGAATCGCCTTCAGCTCGCACCGCGGAGAGCTGACGCTCCGGGTCGAGGACTTCACCCTGCTCGCCAAGTCGCTGCGGCCCCCGCCCGAGAAGCACCACGGCCTCCAGGACGTCGAGACCCGCTACCGCCGCCGCGAGCTCGACCTGATGGCCAGCGAGGAGGCGCGCGAGCTCTTCATCACGCGCGCCAAGGTCATCTCGGCGATCCGTCGCTACCTCGACGCCGAGGGCTTCATCGAAGTCGAGACCCCGGTGCTCCAGCCGCTCTACGGCGGGGCCGCGGCGCGCCCCTTCACCACCCACCACAACGCCCTCGACCGCACCCTCTACCTGCGCATCGCGACCGAGCTCTATCTCAAGCGGCTGATCGTCGGCGGCCTCGAGCGGGTGTACGAGATCGGCAAGAACTTCCGCAACGAGGGTCTCTCGCCCAAACACAATCCGGAGTTCACCGTGCTCGAGTTCTACGAGGCCTACGCGGACTATCTCGACATGGCAGCGCGGTTCGAGCAGCTCGTCGCCGATGTCGCCGACCAGGTCGGATACGAGGGCCCGTACGACTTCTCGCCGCCGTGGAAGCGCGAGACACTGGCGAGGGCGATCCTCGACCGCACGGGCGTGGACATCCTCGCCGACGCCGCCCGCGACCGCGACGCGCTCGCCGCGGCGATGCGCTCGCGGGGGCTGGCCGTGCCGGAGGACGACAGCTGGCCCCAGCTCGTCGACGAGCTCCTCTCCAAGCACGTCGAGCCGACCCTGATCGAGCCGACCTTCCTGCTCGAGTACCCGGTGGAGCTCTCGCCCCTGGCCAAGCGCCACCGCTCCGAGCCGGGACTGGTCGAGCGCTTCGAGGCGTTCGTGGGCGGGATGGAGATCGCCAACGCCTTCACCGAGCTCAACGACCCCGACGATCAGCGCCGGCGCTTCGAGGAGCAGAAGGCGCTGGCGAGCGCCGGCGACGAGGAGGCACAGCCCTACGACGAGGCGTTCGTGCAGGCGCTCGAGCAGGGAATGCCGCCCACGGCGGGCATCGGGGTCGGCATCGACCGCCTCGTGATGGCGATGACGGGGAGGCGCTCGATCCGCGAGGTCGTTCTCTTCCCCGCCATGCGAGACTGACGCTGGGGCGGCCCGGTACCGCCAAATGCGCCGCAATATCAGTAATGCTAGTTACCGGTGTGTGATGCAGAAGGCTGGTGGGGCGACCTCCGACGGGGGGTCGGGGAGTGGCTGGTAGACTGAGGCATGGCCCCATACCGACCCCGTTCCGCTCATCATGAACCCAGTGTCGGTCGATTAGATGAGCAGACGGGGCAGTTTGCGTCCCTCCAGCCGTCATCCAATACGGCTCTGGAAGCGTAGGAGCCAGGGAACCGCGTAAACCCTCGACCTTCGATAAACCCAGCTGGCCTCGAGCCCGCGCCGCACCACAGAGAGACTCAAGCCATGTTCGAGCGATTTACAGAGCGAGCCCGCCAGGTGGTGGTCCTTGCGCAGGAAGAGGCAAGGACGCTCAAGCACAACTACATCGGCACCGAGCACATCCTGCTCGGGCTCCTGCGCGAGGAGGAGGGCCTGGCTGCTCGGGTGCTCGAGTCGCTGGACATCACGGTCGAGCGCGTCCGCGCACAGGTCGTCCGCATCGTGGGATCCGGCGAGGAGGTCACCTCCGGCCAGATTCCGTTCACGCCGCGGGCCAAGAAGGTTCTCGAGCTCGCGCTCCGCGAGGCCTTGAGCCTTGGACACAATTACATCGGCACCGAGCACATCCTGCTCGGCCTGGTGCGCGAGAACGAGGGCGTTGCTGCCCGGATCCTGCTCGACTTCGACGCCGACTCGGAGAAGATCCGCAACGAGGTCATCCGCATGCTCTCCGGCCCCGGGAGTCGCCAGCGGTCCGGCGGCGGTCAGCCCGGCGCCGCCGGCGCGGATCCGGGAGGCAAGAAGTCCTCGAAGCTGCTCGACCAGTTCGGTCGCAACCTGACCAAGCTCGCGTCCGAGGGCAAGCTCGACCCCGTCGTCGGTCGCGAGACCGAGATCGAGCGGATCATGCAGATCCTCTCGCGGCGCACGAAGAACAACCCCGTGCTCGTCGGCGAGCCCGGCGTCGGCAAGACCGCCGTCGTCGAGGGCCTCGCCCAGCGCATCACCAACTCCGACGTCCCCGAACTGCTCAAGGGCAAGCAGATCTACACGCTTGACCTCGCGGCCCTGGTGGCCGGCTCGAAGTACCGCGGCGAGTTCGAGGAGCGCCTGAAGAAGGTGATGAAGGAGATCACCCAGCGCGGCGACATCATCCTGTTCATCGACGAGCTGCACAACCTCGTCGGAGCGGGTGCGGCGGAGGGCGCGATCGATGCCGCATCGATTCTGAAGCCCGCTCCCGCCCGCGGCGAGCTGCAGACGATCGGCGCGACGACGCTGGAGGAGTACCGCAAGTACCTGGAGCGCGACTCGGCGCTGGAGCGCCGCTTCCAGAAGATCACCGTGGACCAGCCCTCGACCGATGAGACGGTCCAGATCC
>JALYZL010000656.1 GCA_030948875.1 Actinomycetota bacterium | reverse complement strand
CCCCAAACCCGGCAAGACCGCGCTCACGGCTTGCCCCGGGCGCCCGTCCGGTATAAAAAACAACCATGGCTCGCGCGATTTGGACTGGGGCGATCAGCTTTGGGCTGGTCAATGTACCCGTCAAGCTGTATGCCGCGACGTCGCCGAAGACGGTGCGCTTTCACCAGCTCTCGAGCAAGACGGGGGCGCGGATCAAGCAGAAGCGGGTCGACGCGACGACCGGTGACGAGGTGCCCTTCGAGGACATCGTCAAGGGCTATGAGATCACGCCCGATCGCTATGTGGTGATCACGCCCGAGGAGCTCGACACGCTCGAAGCGAAGGCGACGAAGACCATCGACGTCGAGGACTTCGTCGATCTCGCCGACATCGACCCGATCTACTTCGACCACGCGTATTACGTGGCCCCGTCAACCGGCGGCGCGAAGGCGTACCGGCTCCTGCTCGACGCGATGCGGGAGTCGGGGAAGGTGGCGCTCGCGCGGATCGTCCTGCGCTCTAAGCAGCAGCTCGCTGCCCTGCGTCCCGCCGGCGACGTGCTGACGCTGTCGACGATGCTCTTCGGCGACGAGGTGCTGGCGCCCGATCGCCTGGATGAGCTCGACTCGGTCTCCGAGGCCGAGGCGAGCGAGCGCGAGCTGACGATGGCGCGCCAGCTCATCGACTCGCTCTCTACCGACTTCGAGCCGACCAAGTACCGCGACGAATACCGCGATCGCGTGCTCGCCCTGATCGAGCGCAAGGCCGGCGGCGAGGAGATCACCGTCGGGCCCACCGCCGAGGAGCCCGACCCCGCTCCGGACCTGATGGCGGCGCTCGAGGCCAGCCTCGCGGCGGTCAAGGATGACCGGGACACCCCGGCCGCGAAGCCGCGCAAGCGCGCTGCCGCCAAGGACGGGGCGGACGCCGCGAAGCCCAAGCGCCGCGCCGCTGCGACGAAATAACGCGGGCCGCGCCGCAGCCGCCCGTGCCCGCCGAGACAGCGCCGCTCCAGCGGTCATGGCCGGGGTCCGATAAGCCGATAAATACAGGATGATCGGTGATTCGCAGTCGAGCCTCGCGGGTGCCATGCAGTCCGATGGGCGCGGAGCCTTTGCCGTGCCGCTTATGTCGCGGGCGCTCGGAGGCCTGTTTCTCGCCGGGGGCACGCTGGCGCTGCTCACCGTGGTGCTCCCGCACTCGGCGCAGGCGAACGAGCTCTGGCTCCTTGCCATCGTGGCCAACGCCTACCAGGTCGCCGCGGGGCTGCTCGGGCTGGCCAAGCGAGTGCCGGCGTGGCTGCTGCCCGTGGCTCTGGCGTGGGGGAGCGCTCTGATCACCGGGGTGGCGTACTTCTCGGCGGGGCGACCGAGCCCGCTCATCTTCTTCTATCTGTGGGTGTTCCTGTACTCGTCGTACTTCTTCACGAGACGGCAGGCGGCGGCGCAGTTCGCCATCGTCGGGCTCGCCTACGGCGCCGTCCTCGCGGCTCGCCCGCCGTCGGGCGCGGTGGCGTGGTGGGCCGTGGGCATGGGGACGCTGCTGGTCACGGCGGTGCTCATCTGGACGATGCGCGCCCGGGCCGAGTCGCTGATCGAGCGGCTCTATGACGCGGCGCGAACCGATCCGCTGACCGGGTTGCTCAACCGGCGCGGCTTTCGCGAGCTGCTCGATCTCGAGCTCGAGCGGGCGCGACGCAGCGATTTGCCGATGACGTTGGTGGCGGGGGACATCGATCACTTCAAGGAGGTCAACGACCGCTCGGGGCACCAGGTCGGCGATGCCGCCCTGCAGCGCATCGCTCGCGTGCTCGAGTCGGCCAAGCGCCGGATCGACGTCGTCTCGCGCGTGGGCGGGGAGGAGTTCGCCGTGATCCTGCCCGACACCGATCAGCGCGGCGCCCTGCTCGTCGCCGAACGGCTGCGCGGCGCACTGCTCGATGAGTTCGCGCAAGACGCCGTGCCGATCACCATCAGCTTCGGGGTCGCGAGCTTCCGCGCCCACGGCGAGACGGCGGCGTCCCTGCTGCGCGCGGCCGACGATGCGCTGTACGCGGCGAAGGAGAGCGGGCGCAACCGCAGCGTGGTGTTCAACCCGGACTTCGAGGAGAGCGCCGATCGCGGTACGCGCGAGCGGGACATCGAGGCCGAGCGCTACGCGGCGGTCATGCTCGACCTTGCCGGCACCGTCGACCTGCGCTTCAGCGGCAGCGCCAGGCACTCGGAGACCGTCGGTCGCTATGCCGAGGTGATGGCTCGCGAGCTCGGTCTCTCCGAGCGGCGCATCAACCGGATCAGGCTCGGCGGCCTACTGCACGACATCGGCAAGGTGGGGGTCCCGGACTCAGTCCTCAACAAGCGCGGGCGCCTCAGCCCAGAGGAGTTCGACACGATCAGGACGCACCCCGAGCTCGGGGCTCAGATTCTCGAGCACCCTTGCTTCGCCGACATTCGCCCCTGGGTCGCCGCTCACCACGAGCGACCCGACGGCCGGGGGTACCCGCGCGGTCTATCGGCTCAGCAGCTCACGATCGAAGCGCGCATCCTCGCCGTGGCGGACGCCTACGAGGCGATGACCAGCGACCGGGCGTACCGGGCGTCGATCGGGCACGAGGCCGCTCGCGGCGAGCTCAAACGGAACGCCGGGAGCCAGTTCGATCCTGACGTCGTCGCCGCGCTGCTCGCCGTGCTCGACCGCGAGTCCGATCGCGCCGGGTCCCTGAGCTCGGCGTGGACGGCGAAGCTCTCCGGACCGCTGCGGGTGGCGTAGCATTCGCTGTTACTCTTAAAGGTTCCAAGAGACCGCGCCGGCCCCCGCAGGACTCAACCTCATGAATCGTTCTACGAAGCCAGGGGCCGTCGGCCTCTACGAACCCAGCTACGAGCATGACGCGTGCGGCATTGCGCTCGTCGCGAAGCTCCGCGGGGAGGCGTCGCACGCAGTGGTCGAGAAGGCACTCGACGCGCTCGAGAATCTCGAGCATCGCGGTGCCGAGGGCGCGGATCCGAGCACCGGCGACGGCGCCGGCATTCTCCTCCAGGTCCCCGACCTGTTTTTCCGTGCGGTGGCCGGGTTCGAGCTGCCGCCGCCCGGCATGTACGGCGTCGGCATGTGCTACCTGCCCACGGACGCCGAGCGGCGGACCGAGGTCGAGGCGCTAATCGAGGAGACCATCGCGGCCGAGGGCCAGCGCGTGCTCGGCTGGCGCGAGGTCCCCGTCGACGAGCGCTACGTGGGCACGACGGCCGGTGCGGCGGCGCCGACCATCCGCCAGGTTCTCGTCGGCGCGTCGAACCAGATCGCCGACCAGGACGTCTTCGAGCGCAAGCTCTACGTGATTCGCCGCGTGATCGAGCGCACTGCCGGCGCCGACCTGGCGGTGCCGAGCTTCTCCTCGCGCACCATCGTCTA
Organism: Actinomycetota bacterium; assembly: GCA_030948875.1. GTDB lineage: Bacteria > Actinomycetota > Thermoleophilia > Solirubrobacterales > Solirubrobacteraceae > Palsa-465. Next base: position 11,429 of record JALYZL010000656.1, on the reverse strand, counting down.
CAAGGGGATGCTCACTGCTCCCCAGCTACCCCACTACTTCCCCGACCTGCGCGACCCGCGGCTCGCGAGCCGCCTGGCGCTCGTCCACTCGCGTTTCAGCACCAACACCTTCCCGAGTTGGGAGCTCGCCCACCCGTACCGGATGATCGCCCACAACGGCGAGGTCAACACCCTGCGCGGCAACATCAACTGGATGCGGGCGCGCGAGTCGCAGCTAGCCTCGGAGCTCTTCGGCGAGGACATGGAAAAGGTCATCCCGGTGGTCACCGATGCGAACTCCGACTCGGGGACGTTCGACAACGTGCTCGAGCTGCTCGTCCTCGGTGGGCGCTCGATCGCCCACGCCGTGATGATGATGGTGCCCGAGGCCTACCGCACGCGCCGTGACCTGCCCGACGACGTGCGCGGCTTCTATGACTACCACTCCTGCCTGATGGAGCCGTGGGACGGACCGGCCGCGGTCGTCTTCACCGACGGCACTCTCGCGGGCGCCGTGCTCGATCGCAACGGCCTGCGCCCCGGGCGTTGGGTGCAGGACAAGGACGGCTACGTCGTCCTGGCCTCGGAGACCGGGGTGACGTCGATCGCCCCCGAGCACATCGAGCGCAAGGGACGCCTACAGCCCGGCCGCCTGTTCCTGCTCGACCTCGAGCAGGGCCGGATCGTCGCCGACGAGGAGGTCAAGAGCCGGATCGCCGGCCAGAAGCCCTATGGCGAGTGGTACGAGCGCTCGGTCGTCCACATCAAGGACCTCCCCGAACGCGAGCCGACCAAGCCTCGGATCGAGCCACTGCGGTCGCGGCAGCTGGCCTTCGGGTACTCGCAGGAGGACCTGAAGCTCGTCATCGCTCCGATGGCCACCAAGGGGGAGGAGCCCGTCGCGAGCATGGGCAACGACGCCGCCCTCGCCGTCCTCTCGGACCGCCAGCCGCCCCTGTTCTCCTACTTCAAGCAGCTCTTCGCTCAGGTCACCAACCCGCCGATCGACTCGATTCGCGAGAACATCGTGATGAGCCTCGCGACCGGCATCGGCGCCGAGGTCAACCTGCTCGCGGAAACACCGGAGCACGCCCACCAGCTTGTGCTCGACCAGCCGATCCTCCGCAATCGCGAGCTCGAGAAGCTCCGTCAGGTCTCCCACGAGATCTTCCACGCGGCGACGATCGACATCACCTGGCCGATCGAGCAGGGTCCCGACGGCATGGAGGCCCGCCTCCTGGCGGTGTGCGACGAGGCCGAGAAATACGTCCAGCACGGCGCTAACATCCTCATCCTCTCGGACCGGAATCTCGGCCCCGAGCGGGTGGCGATTCCCTCGCTCCTCGCGGTGGCGGCGACGCATCACCACCTGGTGCGACACGGCACCCGCCTGCGAACCGGGCTCGTGCTCGAGTCCGGCGAGCCGCGCGACATCCACCACATGGCGACCCTGATCGGCTACGGCGCCGCGGCGATCAACCCGTACCTGATGTTCGAGTCCCTCGACGAGCTCGCGCTGCGCTCGCTGCTTCCCGAGGATCTCGAGATCGAGGAGGCCGAGAAGCGGATCGTCAAGGCGATCGGCAAGGGCCTGCTGAAGACGCTCTCGAAGATGGGCATCTCGACGATCCAGTCATACTGCGGCGCCCAGATCTTCGAGGCGGTCGGTCTCGAGCGGGGCCTGATCGACAAGCACTTCACCGGCACCGCGTCGCGGATCGAGGGCATCGGGATTGACGTGCTCTCGACCGAGGCGCTCGAGCGCCACTTCCGCGCCTACCCCCGCGTCGATCGCGAGGTTCTCCCGGTCGGCGGCGTGCTGCAGTGGCGGCGCGACGGCGAGCTGCACATGTGGAACCCGGACACGATCGCCAAGCTCCAGCACGCCGTCCGCGGTCAGAACGGCGATCCGGTCACGACGTACGAGGACTTCGCGCGTATGGTCAACGAGGAGACGGCGAAGAAGGCGGCGCTGCGCGGCCTGATGAAGCTGCGCACGATCGAGCGGCCACTGCCGCTCGAAGAGATCGAGCCGGCGGCCGAGATCGTCAAGCGCTTCACCACCGGCGCCATGAGCCTCGGCGCGCTCTCGCGTGAGGCCCACGAGACGCTGGCCCAGGCCATGAATAGCGTCGGCGGGAAGTCGAATACGGGCGAGGGCGGGGAGGATCCCGAGCGCTTCCTAGATGATCGCCGGTCGGCGATCAAGCAGGTTGCCTCCGGACGCTTCGGCGTCACCGTGCACTATCTGGTCAACGCCGACCAGATCCAGATCAAGATGGCCCAGGGCGCCAAGCCAGGCGAGGGAGGCCAGCTCCCCGCCCACAAGGTCGACGACTACATCGCGAAGATCCGCAGCTCGACCCCCGGCGTTGGGCTCATCTCTCCGCCGCCACACCACGACATCTACTCGATCGAGGATCTCAAGCAGCTCATCTACGACCTGCGCTGCGCCAACCCGCAGGCCTCGGTCTCGGTCAAGCTCGTCTCCGAGGTGGGAGTGGGGACGGTCGCCGCCGGTGTCGCCAAGGCCAACGCCGACCACGTCACCATCTCGGGCCACGACGGCGGCACCGGAGCCTCGCCGCAGTCCTCGGTTCAGTACGCGGGCGTGCCCTGGGAGATCGGCCTGGCCGAGACCCAGCAGACTTTGCTCCTCAACGACCTGCGCTCGCGAATCACCGTCGAGGTCGACGGCCAGATGAAGACGGGCCGCGACGTCGTCGTCGGCGCCCTCCTCGGTGCCGACGAGTTCGGCTTCTCGACCGCCCCCCTGATCGCCATGGGCTGCATCATGATGCGCGTCTGCCATCTGAACACCTGCCCGGTCGGCGTCGCTACCCAGGACCCGAAGCTCCGCGAGCGCTTCCGCGGAACCCCGGAAGACGTCGTGAACTACCTCGTCCTGGTGGCCGAGGAGGTCCGCGGGCTGATGGCCCAGCTCGGTATCCGGCGCTTCGCTGACATGATCGGTCGCACCAACCTGCTCGAGATGGACGCCGCCATCGACCACTGGAAGGCCCGCGGGGTCGACCTCTCGATGGTCCTGACCATCCCCGAGCTGCCGCCGGGCGCCCCCCGCCGGCGCACCCGCGACCAGATGCCCGTCCTCGACGACGCCCTCGACTGGGAGCTCGTGCGCGCCGCGACGCCGGCGATCGACCGTGGTGAGCCCGTCGCCTTCGGGCCGGTCACGGTACGCAACGTCAACCGCACCGTGGGCGGGATCCTCTCCGGTGAGATCGCCCGGCGCCATGGGGCCGAGGGCCTGCCCGAGGGGACGATTGAGGTCGCCTTCCATGGCTCCGCGGGCCAGAGCTTCGGCGCCTGGCTCGCTCCCGGCGTCACCTTCTCGCTCAAGGGCGAGACCAACGACTACACCGGCAAGGGCCTGTCTGGCGGGGTCGTCTCGGTCCGCCCGCCCGAGTCGGCGGGGTTCCGAGCCGAAGAGAACGTGATCGTCGGCAACACCGTCCTTTACGGCGCCACCGCGGGCCGCGCCTTCATCCGCGGCCTCGCCGGCGAGCGCTTCGGGGTCCGCAACTCGGGCGCCATCGCCGTGGTCGAGGGCGTGGGTGACCACGGCTGCGAGTACATGACCGGGGGCCGGGTCGCCATCCTCGGGCCGACCGGACGCAACTTCGCCGCCGGCATGAGCGGGGGGATCGCCTTCGTGTATGACCCCGACGGCGACTTCGAGTCGCGCTGCAACCTCGAGCTCGTGGACCTCGAGGAGGTCGGCGAGGAGGACGAGGCCGAGCTGCGCGCGCTGATCGGGGAGCACTTCGAGCGGACCGGTTCCCTGGTCGCTCGGAACCTCCTCGGTGACTGGGAGAACGCGCTACCTCGCTTCGTCAAGGTCATGCCGCGCGACTACAAGCGCGCGCTCGAAGAAGGCCTGGCGAAGGAAGAAGCGGTCGCCTAGCGTCCGGAGCTTGCCGGCGGTCTCGGTCCTGGATGGCAGATGCCGTGGTCTTACAGGTATAGTTATTCCGCTGGCATGGTGAGGCGCGACGCTGCGCGATTACGTCCGCGCGCTGGAAGGGCGTGGCGAAGGAGGAAGTGCCCGCGTAGCGCTCAGCAGACGCGGAAACCGACCTTCAGGATCAAGGCCGCGACCTTGTGGCCGTGCTCATAAGATAACACGACCTTGAGCGTGCGCAGCCCCGGCTTCAGGCCCATGAGGCGTAGCGCGACGGTCGCGGGCAGGTGGTGGACGATCTGCTTGCGGCGATGCTTGCCGACGGAGAAGGTGGCGCGCTTGAAGCGCAGCTTGGGGGCGCGGGACTTGGGGACCCGAGTCGAGGTGAGCGCGACATCCAGCGTCTTCGTGTTCGCCGCGCAGACACTGAGCGATGGAAGGGTCAGGGCGATCCGCTGGTTGTCGAACCGCGCCCGGATCGTTCGCTCAGACGATGCGGCGATAGTCGTGAACGACTGCGTCGCCCCCGCCGTGGTCCCGGACGCGTTGGTGGCGGTGAGCCGGTAGTAGATCTTCGTGCCCTGGGGCAGGCCCGCGACGGTGGCCGTCACCGCCTTCGAGGTGCCCGCGGCGGCAAGGGGCGTGGCGGCCAGAGTCGATCCGAGCGCGGGTGTTGTGCCGTAGTGGAACGCGGTGGTGGTCGCCGCGCCGAGAGGGTTCACGGTCCCCGACACCGTCGCCGCCGTCGAGGTGACCCCGCGCACCGTACCGGTGGTGACGTCCGGCGGGAGCTCCACCACGCCGATCGCCGGCGTGCTGCCGTTGTCCAGGAACCACAAGCGCCCGTCCCCACCGGGGACGATGAGGTTCGGAGCGCTGCCCGAGCTCAGGCCGGACGTGTACTCGGTGATCGTGCCCGCCGGGGTGACGCGACCGATTGCCGGCGTCTGTCCGGCGTCGGTGAACCAGAGGTTCCCGTCCGGGCCTGCGACGAGGTCGTTGGGGGCGCTCCCCGGGTTCAGTCCGGTGGTGTAGTCGGTGATCATGCCGGCCGGGGTGATGCGCCCGATTGACGATGGGCTTCCGGTCTCGGTGAACCACAGGTTCCCGTCCGGTCCCGCCACGAGGTCGCTGGGTGCACTGCCCGGGCTCGAGGCGATGCCGTATCCGGTGACGGTGCTGTACTCGGTGATCGCTCCGCCGGGGGTGACGCGCCCGACTGCCGGGGTCATCCCGGCGTCGGGGAACCACAGGTTCCCGTCCTTGCCCGAGACGATGTGGACCGGGCTGGCGCCGGGGCCCAGCCCAGTGCTGTATTCGGTGATCGCGGCGGCGGGGGTGATCCGCCCGATCGCCGACGGGCTCCCGATGTCGGTGAACCAGAGATTCCCGTCGGGGCCCACGACGAGGTCACCCGGCTCGCTGCCGGGGCTCAGTCCGTTGAAGTACTCGGTGATCGCTCCCGCGGAGGTGACCTTGCCGACCTCGCCGTTTCCCGGGTCGGTGAACCACACGACGGCGCCCGGCCCCGACACGAGCTGGTCCGGGGCGCTGCTGGGGTCAAGGCCCGCGGTGTACTCGGTGATCGTGCCCGCGGGGGTGATCCGCCCCATCGCGCCGGCTCCCGGGTCGGTGAACCACAGGTCGCCTCCCGGCCCCGAGGCGATGTAGCTCGGCGCGCTGCCCATGGGCAGTCCCGTGCCGCTCTCGGTGATCGTGCCGGTGGAGGTGATCTGCCCGATCGCCGGGGAGTTCCCGTCGTCGGTGAACCGCACGGTCCCGCCCGGGCCGGCGACGATGTCGAACAGGTTGGCGCCGGGGTTCAGCCCGCGGGTGAATTCGGTGATCGTTGCCGCGCGCGCGTGCGAGGCCAGCGCGCTCAGCGCCACTACGCTCAGGGCCGCGAACGTCGTCAGACGCCTCCACATGCGGGGGAGCATTCCCGAAGACGATAAGGGCCTGGTAACCATTCGGTATCCGGGGGGGCAGTGGTTTACCGGCGTACGTAGCGCACGGCAGCTTCGGTGCGGTTCTTCACGCCGAGCTTGTGAAGGATGCGCTTGACGTGTGATTGGACGGTGCTGGTGGCGATGACCAGGCGCGCGGCGATCTCGCCGTTGGTCGCCCCCTCGACGATCATGCTCAGGACTTCCAGCTCGCGCGGAGAGAGCGCCTCGAGCCGGGGGTCCGGCGTGAGCATCGGCCACTGATTGTCCTCAACCCCCGTATCCGATTTGCGTTGCAGGGCCCCAGCGAGGATGACCGTCTCGCGCAGGTCTTCGACCTTCTGCAGGAGCTTCGCGTTAAGGAGGCGCAGGTGCTCGCGGTGGAAGTCCTCGGATGGATGCTGCGCGACGACCGGATCGGGGCGCTGCGAGAGGGCCTCGTTGACCACGCGGAGCACCTCCTCGGGCTCGCACGGCTTGATCAGGATGTGGGACACGCCGCAGGCGGCCGCCAGGTCCCTGACCTCGTCGATCACATAGGAGGCGGTATGGAAGATGACCGGGATGTGGGCGGTCGCCTTGTCACCCCGCAGCGCCCGAACGAGCTCGTAGCCGTCCATGGTGGGCATGAGGATGTCGGCGATGATGAGCGCCGGTCTTTGCGCCCGGGCAAGCGTCAACGCGTGGTCGCCGGTGGCGGCCTCGAAGACGGTGTAGCCCGCGTATCCAAGGATCGTCGCCAGCAGCTCACGGTCGGCGGCGCCGTCGTCGACGATGAGCACCGATCTCACCGCTCGGCCCGCATGTCAGTCGGGCCCGGCTGGCGCCAGGGCGATCGGCATCCAATCAAGCCCCGGCTCCGGTCACTGCGGCGGCTCCGATCCGGCTCCGGCACGGCGGTCTCCCCACCAGTCCGGCCGCCATTCGCTACTAAGGGAATGTTGACCAATGATGGCAAATGGCAAGCCCCTCGAACTCGGTAATCTGTTAGAGTGTCGACTCCCTCGTTTGGGGGATCGGCGACGCTATCTGCGCAGATATCGGACCGCCGCTTCGGTCCGGTTTTTCACGCCCAGCTTGCTGAGGATGCGCTTGACGTGCGATTGGACGGTGCTGGTCGCGATGACGAGGCGCTCGGCGATCTCACTGTTCGTCGCACCATCGACGATCAGGCACAGCACCTCCATTTCCCGCCGCGAGAGCAGGGACTCGACCTCCGGGGGGCTAGGAGCGACCGGCCACCGGCCGAGACCCTCGATCTGGCCCGATTGGCGTTGCAGGGCGCCGGCGAGGATCACCGTCTCGCGCAGCTCTTCGACCTTCTGCAGGAGCTTGGCGTTGACGAGACGGAGGTGCTCGCGATGGAGCTCCTCGGAGGGCAGCGGAATTACCGGATCGGGCTGGCCCGAGATTGCTTCCTCGATGACGGCGAGTACCTCCTCGACTTCGGCGGGCTTGACAAGGATGTGCGAGACCCCGAACGCACCCGCCAGCCGGTGTACCTCTTCAACTACGTAGGTAGCCGTGGAGAAGACGACGGGGATGTCAGCGCTCGCCTCGTCGCGCCGTAGCTCCCGGACGAGCTCGTCGCCGTCCATCGTCGGCATCAGGATGTCGGCCACGATCACGGCCGGTCGTCGTGACCGAGCGAGGCGCAGCGCCTGCTCGCCGCTGCCGGCCTCGAGGACCTCGTAGCCCCCGTGCCGGATGATCGTTGCGAGCACCTCGCGGTCCTCGCGTGCGTCGTCGACGACGAGTACGGACGTCATCGCTCGGCTCGTCGGTCGCTGCGTTCTGGCTCGCTTTCCCGTGTCACTCTGTTGTCACCTCCGGCGGTCACCCTGATGTGCGCACCTCCGACAGGGACCCGGGCTCCCGCCTCTCTCGCTGCACCGACACTCTGTACGTAGCGATCAGCGGCCAGCAAGTTCCCGTTGTCGGGAACTTGCGGGAGAGACCTCCCCAGTTGCAGGGAGTCAGGGTGGCGAAGGGACATCTGGACGGTAGACAGACTGGTCTGTCCGCTTGAATATAGACAGACGGATCTGTCTACCATGGCGTAATGGCCTTCGAAGCTTCGCTGCCCGTGGCCGACCACACCCCGCGCCTGGCCCGCCAGCGCATCATCGACACCGCCTACGACCTGTTCTCTCGCCACGGCCTGCGGGCGGTCGGCGTCGACAGGATCATCGACGAGTCGGGCGTGGCGAGGAAGACCTTCTACCGCCACTTCCCCTCGAAGGCGGACCTGGTCCTCGCTTTCCTCGACGTGCGCGAGCAGCGCTGGACCCATGATTGGCTCGAGGCGGAGATCTACCGGCTCGGCCACACTCCCCGCGAGCGCATCCTGGCCGTGTTCGACGCGTTCGACCAGTGGTTCCACCGCCAGGACTTCGAGAGCTGCGCGCTCATCGCCGCCCTGTTCGAGGTCCGCGACAGCGCCGAGCCCGTTCACCGCGCGGCAGTTCGCCAGCTCGAGGGGATCAGGCAGGTCATCGTCGAGCTCGTCGGACAGGCCGGGGCCCGGGATCCCGAGCCACTCGCCTACCAGCTGCAGATCCTCATGATGGGCGCGATCGTGTCCGCTACCCGCCAGGATCTTCACGCCGCTCTGCGCGCCCGCGAAGTCGCCGAGCTGCTCTTGGATCACCACCAGCTGCGCTAGCCTTGCAGGCGACATGGGCGAGCTCGGCGCGTTCCTGAAGATTCACCGGGTGGGCTTTGATAAGCGCGACCCTCAGCGTCGCGTGCGCGATTACAAGCAGTACTTCAGGCTCCAGCCCGATGAGGAGCTCCGCCGCCAGGGGGCGCGGTGCATGGACTGTGGCGTCCCCTTTTGCCATGAGGGGTGCCCGCTGGGGAACCTGATCCCCGACTGGAACGACCTTGTCTACCGGGACAAGTGGCGCGAGGCGATCGACCAGCTTCACGCGACGAACAACTTTCCCGAGTTCACGGGACGCATCTGCCCCGCCCCGTGCGAATCGGCGTGCGTGCTCGCGATCAACGACGACCCGGTCACCATCGAGCAGATCGAGCTCGCGATCGCCGAGCGCGCATTCGAGGAGGGGTGGGTGGTGCCCGCGGCGCCGGAACGCCGGACGGGCCGCAAGGTCGCCGTGGTCGGCGCCGGTCCCGCGGGCATGGCCGTCGCGGCCGAGCTCAACCAGTGCGGACACAACGTGACCGTGTTCGAGCGCGACGAGGGTCCCGGCGGCCTCATGCGCTTCGGCGTTCCCGACGCCAAGCTCGAGAAGCACATCATCGATCGCCGCGTGGCGCTGCTCGAGCAGGAGGGGATCGAGTTCGTCTTCGACGCCGACGTCGGCTCGGCCGAGCTGCCGACCAAGCAGCTGCAAGAGGAGTTCGACGCGATCGTCATCTCGATCGGCTCGCGCGTGCATCGCGACGTCGAAGTCCCGGGTCGGGAGTTGGCCGGCATCCACTTCGCAATGCACTACCTCTACCAGCGCAACCGCTGGGTCGCCGCCCAGGAGGGACGCCCATCACGCCCGCCCGAGCCAGGCACCGAGATCACCGCGGCGGGTAAGCGAGTGCTCGTGATCGGCGGCGGCGACACCGGGATGGACTGCGTCTCCAACGCCAGGCGGGAGGGCGCCAAGAGCACGATCATGCTCGACGTTTACCAGGCGCTGGCGCCCGACGGTCGCGACGCGCTGCATCCGTGGCCGCTTCCTCCTAAGCGCACCCTGACCACCTACGCGCTCGAGGAGGGCGGGCAGCGCAAGTGGGGCACGGAGGTAACTGGTTTCATGGGCAAGGACGGTCACGTCACGCACGTCTTCGCGCGCCAGGTGACGGGGACGTCCTCGCGTGACCTGACACCGGTGCCCGGCAGCGAGTTCGTGCTCGAGGCCGATCTCGTGTTGATCGCCATCGGCTTCTCGCATCCCGAGCACGATGGCCCGATCTCGCAGCTCGACCTCGAGCTGGACAAGCGCGGCAACATCGCCACCAAGCAGACCTACCGGGCCTCGGAGTCCGGCCTCTACGCCTGCGGCGACGCCCGGATCGGCCAGTCCCTGATCGTCACCGCCATCGCGGAGGGACGCAAGTGCGCTCGCGTGGTCAACCAGGATCTCGGCGGTAGCCCGATGGACGCCGACCGCGAGATGCTCGCGGTGGGGGCATGGAGCGGTGAGGTGGATCGCACCCTGCGACACGAGGCTGAGGCGGCCGGCAACGTCCGGCCGGGCGACGAGTTCTTCACCGGTCCGGGGGCACGGGGCCGTTGACCCTTTAGCCGATTCGGGGCAGCCGCAGGAGTCGATTCGGGGAAGATGAAGGAGTTTTCCCCGATCCGAGCGCGGGGATGCTAAGTTTCAGCTAGCCGGGTGCCGCACAGAGCTTGTTTGGCACATTGGGGCGGGAAAGGTTTTTAACGAACCTGGGACGGGGAAACTCGCCCCTGTCGGTCAGGGAACTGCGCCCCCACTTCCCTGGCTCTGCCGGAGGGCCCGGATGGATCCGGGCCCTCCGGTCCTTTTTGTGCTCCGTGTGACCCGTATGCCAACGTGTGGGAATGGCGCTTGTAACGGGCTCGCTCCATCACCACGCCTCCGTCGGCTCGACGATTTCGCAGATCCTCGATTCGGCGGGAAAGTTCTTCTCGAGCCTCGCCTCCCTGAGCCTGGTGCCGCTGCTCATCGGACTGGCGTGCTACGCGTTGTATCTGCTGCTTCGCTCACGGGCCTTGTTCAGCGCCGTGCGGGCCGCCTACCCGCTGGAGCGCGTGAGGTGGCGGGACGTGTGGGGCGCCTACATGGCCGGCTACGCCGTCAACAATGTCTTTCCGTTAGGCGGCGGGAACATCGTCCAGCTTTTCTTGACCCGCCTGTCGATCTCGGACTCGAGTTACCCGGCGCTCGCTTCGGCGCTGTCGACCGGTGTGCTCTTCGACTGGGCGATCGGGCTGCTCGTGATGTGCTTCGCCTTCACCCAGGGCGTGTTCCCCAAGCCACCGAGCTTCGCGCAGCTGCCCTCCTTCGACATCAGCTTCTTCGCCGCCAATCCGCGCTTCACGCTGTTTGCCTTGACGGCGTCCGCGCTGGGGTTCTTGATCGCGTTCGCGTTGCTCTCGGCGCGGGTCAAGGCGTTCTGGCAACGCATCCGGCAGGGGTTTTCGATCCTCCGCGACCGCCGGCGCTACACGCGCGAGATGGCGAGCTGGCAGGCGCTCAGCTGGGTGGCCCGCTTCGCGTCCTACTGGGCCCTGCTCGATGCCTTCCACATCGGCGGGTCGGTGACCAACGCCCTGCTCGTACTCGCCGTCCAGGTCATCGCCTCCGTGTTCCCGTTCACCCCCGGCGGCGCCGGCGTCCAGCAGGCCCTGCTCGCCACGATCTTCGCGCACCAGGCCAGCGGGTCGGTGGTGGCGGCGTTCTCCGTCGGCCAGCAGATCGCCACCGCCGTGCTCTCGACCGGGTTGGGCTTCGCCGCGCTCGTCTTCATCTTCCGGTTCCGGAGCTTCAGGGAGGTGATCCGGCGGGGGCGGGAGCACCGGCGGAAGGAGGGGCGTGTGGGGGAGGCTGTGGAGGCTGTGGGCGAGCCGGCGGGCGGGG
>JALYZL010000652.1 GCA_030948875.1 Actinomycetota bacterium | reverse complement strand
GATCTGCACAGGCGCGAGTGTAGGCCCTCGTTCCCTACACTGGCGCGAGATGATCAGCGCGACCGCCACGAGGGCCGACTGGTCCGGGCCGCGCGGCTAGCATAGGCGCCTGATGAACTCAAATCAGCGGCAGCGTGAGTTCCAGATGCGGTCGCGCATAGCGCCCGTCGCGGTCATCTCCGGCCTCCTGCTCGTGATCGCCGCCGTCACCGGGATCGTCGGCACGCATACGAGAGTTGACGAGGAGACACTCGCGCTGATCGTCGTCCACAAGCGCTTCCCGCTCGACATCATCGGCGCCGTAATCAACGCGGGCGGCCTGCTCGGACTCGCCGCGGTACTCAACTTCCTGTGGGAGGCCACCAAGGCTCGGAGGCCCGAGCTCTCGACCGCCTTCAGGGCCATCGCCATCCTCGGGAGCGTCCTCGCCGCAATCAGCGCCATCGCCTACGAGGCGGTCATCGCGGTCGTCTCCAACCAGTTTGTGACCAGCGGGCAGCAGACCTACAGTCAGGCTCATCACCTCACGAGCTCGGCTCTCGTGCTCGCCCTGCCGACGATCGCGTTCTTCGGGGATTTGTTAGTCGCGGTCGCGATCGTGGTCATCTCCCTGAACGCGATGCGGGTCGGACTGCTCCCCAAAGTCATGGGCTATGTGGGCATCTTCGTCGGCATCCTCTTCCTCTTTCCGATCGGCTCGCCCGTGCCGGTGATCCAGGCCGCCTGGCTGTGCGCGCTCGCCTACCTCTTCCTCGGCCGCTGGCCCAACGCCTATCCGCCGGCCTGGGAGCTCGGCGAGGCGGTGCCGTGGCCGTCGAACCAGAAGATCCGTGAGCAGCAGCAGGCGAGCCGGCCGGCGCGGGGCGGGCGTGGTAAGCCGGTGCCGAAGCCGGCTGCGGCCACCGAGCCGGCTGTGGCCCCGGCCGCCGGGTCGACGCGCGCGACGACGCCGAAGCGGAAGCGTAAGCGGCGGAATTAGGCCGGGCGGGCGCGGAGGGTGCCGGGCGGGTGGGGTTTTTGCCGGGCGCGGGTTGCGCCGGGCGCGGTGGGTTGCCGGGCGCGTGGGGGGTGGCGGCCCGGGTTGGGTGCGCCGGCCTTTGAAAGCGTTGGATTCGGGACCGCCGCCATCGGGCCTGGTCAAGAAAGCGCCCTTGTGTGGTTCGCTTCTCGACCGCGTCCCGCGGACTGTCACGAGTCGGTTGGAACCGTGAGGACGCTGTTCACGCGGTGTGTCAACCTCAGCCGCGACGGCATCCCAACTGGGATTTCCGCATCGGGTCGCAGCGGAGCGGAGCGCTGTCACCCAGGCGTCACGTGCCCGTCACGGTTTCGCGGAGCGTGGTCGAGAAACGTGCCGCATGGTCGCGTTTCTCGACCAGGCTAGGCTAAGGCTGTGGTCGACCCCGCGCGCCGCGGCCGCCCCCGGCCCGCGGTCGCGGCCGCTGAGCTCGCCAAAGCTTCAAAACTCGCATATCTGTCCACCCTTCTCGGCGTCCGAGATGGGCGTGCCGATGAATCTGGCGAGAGCGCTCCGCTCTCGATCGTTTACCCGCCGTCGCCGCCGTGTCCCGTTCATCGGATTCGGAATACCGCGACGGCGATTAGACGCCCCGGCCGAGACTTCCCCGGTCCCCATCCACGCAGGGGACCGGGGTTGCGGGGTCGTTCGGGGGATGGGGACCGCGTCCTCGATCCACGCAGGGGACCGGGGTTGCGGGGCCGTTCGGGCCAAACTCACGTCCGCCAACCGCCAGCCCGGTTAACCTCCACACCCTCACTACCTAGACCAGGAGGCAGCATGGCGCAGTGGGACGGCCGGACCGTGCTCGTTACCGGTGCCTCGCGGGGGATCGGGATGGCCACCGCCGAGCACTTTGCTTCGCTCGGGGCGCGGGTTGGCCTGGTGGCGCGGAGCGCCGAGCCGCTCCAGGCCCTCGCGGCGCGCCTCGGCGCCGAAAAGGCGCACGCCGTCGCCGCCGACCTGTCAGACCCCGCCGAGTCCGCACGCGCCGTGCGCGAGGTCGAGGCGGCGCTCGGGCCCGTCGACGTGCTCATCAGCTGCGCGGGGGTCCTCCATCGCGACTGGGTCGAAGACGTCAGACTCGAGGACTTCGAGGAGAGTTATCGCCTTGGCGTGGGCGCGGCGATCTGGCTCACGCAGCAGGTTCTGCCAAGCATGCGCGAGCGTGGCTTTGGCCGCATCGTCCTCGTCTCCTCCGAGCTCGGTCTGATCGGCGGGCCCACCTACGCCTCTTATTGCACGACGAAGTTCGCCCTCGTTGGGCTGGCCGAGGTGCTCTATCAGGAGCTGCGAGGAACGGACATCAAGGCGTGCGCGGTGTGCCCGGGCGACGTGCGAACCGGGCAGCTCGAGGAGGAGCATGCGTGGGGCCCGACCGGAGGAGTGACGCTCGACAAGGCGATGGATCCCGCGCGGGTGGCGCGGGACATCGAGACGGCGGCGCGCGGGTCGAGCACTGTCGCGGTGGTCGACCGCCCGCACCTGCGCCTCGTCTTCAAGCTCATGGGCGGGCCGCGGCGGCTCCGCTTACTGATCGTCGCCGACGCCTTCAAGAAGCTCCTGCGCACCCGCAAGCGCCCTGCGGTCGAGAGCTAACCGCGGTTAAGGCCCCAAGCCCAGCTGATACTCCGCGAGCATCAGCGTCAGGCGGTCATTCCAATGCTCGCCTGTCCACACCCACCCGTGGCGCTCATAGAACCGCCGGGCGCGCGCGTGCAAAGACGGCGTGTAGAGACGCACCGCGGAGTAGCCGCGCGCCCGCATCGCTTCGATCGCGGCCTCATGCAACCGCGGGGCGACACCTCGGCCCCACCATTCCGGGAGCACGAAGAGCTGCCAGAGGTGCGCGAGCCCCGGCGTCGTGGGGCTGCTCGCCCACGGCTGCCCGGGTGTCCGAGCCCTCGCCGGGGTGAAGGCGATGTGCCCCACCGGATCGGACGCAGCTACCGCCAGTAGGGCCCACGTGTCGAGGTCGGCGAGGAGCTCGGCCATGCCTGCGGTGTCGGCGAAGACGTCGGGGGGCACCCAGCCGAGCGGGGCGAAGTCGACGTAGGAGTCGAACCCCGCCTGAACGTCGGCGACGATGACGTTGAGGTCAGCGACGGTGACGCGGCGGGTGGAGATCGGTGGCATCCGGGAAGAACACGGTTGCACAACGGCGCCCGCGAGCGCGATGATGGCGAATCGCCTGAGCGAAAGAGGAGAGGAAGGACCATGACCTCGAACACGGAGACCCGGTTCTCATCGTATGAGGAAGCGTGCGCTGAGCACCGCTGGGAGGTGCCTGAGCGCTACAACATCGCCGCCGACGTGTGCGACAAGCACCCGCGCGACAAGCCGGCGATGATCCACGAGGACTTCCGCGGCAACGTACGTAACATCACCTGGGGCGAGCTACAGGATCTCTCGAACCAGTTCGCCAACCTGCTCGTGGGCCACGGAGTCGAAAAAGGCGACCGGGTGGCGATGCTCCTGCCGCCGACCCCGGAGACCGCGGCGGCGTTCCTCGGCACCTGGAAGGTCGGCGCCATCCTCCTCTCGATGTCGGTCCTCTACGGCGACGACGGGATCCGCCACCGGGTCAACGACTCCCGTGCCAAGGTGCTGGTCACCAACGCCGCCAACGCCGACCGGATCGAGCGCCAGCTCGTCGAGCAAATCCTCATCCTCGACGACGATCTCCTCTCGCACGGGTCGACCGCGTTCACCTGCGCCGACACCGCGGCCGACGACCCCGCTCAGCTCTATTACTCCTCGGGCACTACCGGCCTGGCCAAGGGGATCCTCCACGCGCACCGGTACATCCTCGCCCACGAGGAGTTCGTCTACTGCCACGACGTGCGCGACGGGGAGATGTTCCACGGCATGGGCGAGTGGGCGTGGGCCGCGGGGATCTGTCCCCTGATCGGGCCGTGGCGCTACGGCGCCGTGCAGGCCGTCTACCAGCGTGAAGGTGGCTTCGATCCAAACCGGCAGCTCGACTTCCTCTCGCGCCACGAGGTGACGAACGTCTTCGGTACCCCCACGGCGATCCGCTCGATGATGTCGATCTCCGATGCAGGCACGCAGTACCCGCAGAAGTTCCGGATCGTGTGCTCCGCCGGCGAGCCGCTCAACCCGGAGGCGATCCGCTGGTTCCGCGAGCAGTACGGCGTCACGGTGCTCGACTACTACGGCCTCACCGAGTCCTACCCCGTGTGCGGGAACTTCCCCTTCATGGAGGTGCGCGACGGGTCGATGGGCAAGCCCCTCCCCGGCTGGGAGGTGTCGATTCTCGACGAGGACGAGCACCCGGTGGCGACCGGCGAGCGGGGCGAGATATGCCTGAAGGCACGGACCAACCCGCACTATCCCCTCGGCTACTGGAATCGGCCCGAGGAGGATTCGCAGGAGGTGTTCGGCGGTGACTGGTTCCACACCAAGGACGCCGCCAGCACCGACGAGGACGGCTACTACTGGTACGAGGGCCGCGCCGACGACGTGATCATCGCCGCCGGGTACCGGATCGGGCCCTTCGAAGTGGAATCGGTGTGCCTCGAGCACCCCGCGGTCGCCGAGGCCGCAGCCGTCGCCTCGCCGGACGAGCGGCGCGGCAATGTGGTCAAGGCCTTCGTTGTGCTCGCCGCCGGGCACGAGCCGAGTGACGAGCTCGCCGACGACATCAAGGCCTACGTCCGCGAGCACCTCTCCTCCTACGCCTACCCCCGCCGGATCGAGTTCGTGCCCGACCTGCCGAAGACCCTAACCGGCAAGATCCGGCGCATCGAGCTCCGCCAGCGCGAGTTCTCGCAGGAGGACTGATCAGCCGGTGGCGCCGGCACGGGAGTGCGTGCGCATCTCCGAGAGGATCCGCTCGAGCCGCGGCTCGGTGTCCCGATCGACGTGGGTCATGGCCGCCGCGATCGCGGGGTGCACGGCGGCGATCTGCGCGTGCATCTCGTGGGCCACCGCGCGGTAGCTCGGGTGCCCCTCGCGGCCCGAGCGCAGCTCGATGAGCTGCATCGCCTCCCGGGCATTGAGGTCGAGGATGAAGCGGATCCGGTAGCCGAGGCAAAGCGCGTACGGCGCCGCCCGCGTCAGTCCGACGTCGACGAGGCGATCGTATTCGCGGTGGGAGACTTCGAGCGCGCGGCGGTACTCGTCGCCGCGGCCCGCAAGCTCGACCTGCGCGGGCACCTCGGCGCCGAGGTCGGGGGTCAGGCCCTGCCACTGCACGGTGAGCATCCGGTGGCGCTGGAGGTCGCGGAAGGCGCCGTAGTCGGAGACGATCTCGAAGCGGTAGCGAACCGCCTCGAACCCTCGCCCCGGCCGGTGGCGGCGGTTGCCGCGCTCGCCGACGAGCTCGGACAACAGCGCCGCGCGCTCGTCGGCGTCCAGTTCGGCGAGGGCGCGCGCGAGCGCTGACTCCGAGCACGACGCCGCCTCGAAGAGGAGCGCCGCGAGCAGGTCGCTTTCCTCGCCCTCGGCGCGCAGGAGCGTGACCGACGGGCCGTCGCCCGCCGCTTCGCGGAGATCGAGGCGCTCGGCCCAGCGCCGCCCCGCGCGCTCGCGCTGCTCGAGGAAGCGAACCCATTCGCCGCCGCGCTCGGGGCGCCGCACGCGCGCGACAAAGCTCGGGATCACGAGCTCGAGCTCGTCGAGGATCATGTGGCCGTAGTCGCGAGCCTCGGGGAGGGGATGGGCGAGCAGGTGGAGCACGAGCTGCTCGTAGGTCTGGCCGGTGGCGAACATCCCCATGTGCGATAGGGAGCTCGCGGGGAGCAGGCCCCGCAGGAGGTCGAGCGCCTTGGCCTTGACTGCGCGCGCATGGGCCGCCGGGGCCTCGCCGTCGGCGCGGGGGAACTCGTGCTCGGCCCACGCCTGCACCCGGCCCAGGAGCGCCGAGTAGGTCGAGAAGAGCTCGTCCATGGCCGCCGTGTACTGCGGCCCGAGCTCGGGATCGCGGTAGTAGCGAAAATCGCCCGGAGGTTCGGGCATGGGGGCGTCGTAGGCGATGTAGCGCGTGGATTGCTCGAGGTAGGCGCCGAGGCGCGGGCGCTGGAGCACCTTGGTGAGCACGTTGGAGACCCACTCGCAGGCAATATGGGCGCCGCCGAGCTGCGCCACCGAGTCATCGCCGTAACCGACGAAGATCCGCTCGTAGAGCTCGGCGGCGCGGCGTCCCTCGGCCTGAAAGCCCGCGGCGTGATCGCCCGGCTCGGGCAACCCGTCGGCGAACTCGTCGAGGAACAGGCGCCGGAGCGTTCCCTGATAACGCGAGTAGCGCGCAAACAGGGCGCCCTTCACCGTCTCGGGAAGGTTGACGAGCCCGAACACCGGCCGGTCGAGGTTCGTGAAGTGCGCGCTTAGGCGGGCGCGCTCCGCGCCGGTGAAGGTCTCGACGGGGTATTCCACGGGCCGATGATGCTAGCGGCGCTCCCGGCTGGCGCCGGAACCCGCCCGCGACCCCCGCCGCGCCTAGTACACCTTCTTACACGCCAGGGCCGCGGGGGCCTGGTCGGCGGCGGGCAGCCTTGCCACCGCATTCAGGCACGCCTGCCGGAGAATCCGCTTCAGGGACGTGATATTCCCCGCCTTGATCCCGTTGCAGTCGGCCTGAGCGACGGGTTCCTCGCTCCGCGGGATGTAGGGGGATTTCGCGACCTGCTTGCGGCAGGCGGCGATCGCCTCACGGATCTTGACCGCGAGGGGCACGGTGGCCGTCGGGGTCGAGGACGCCTTGCTCGTGGAGCTCCCGCTGCTCCCGCAGCCGGTCGCGACGCCGATGAGCGCGAGCGCGCAGAGGAGGACTACCCCCCATCTCCCCCAAGGAGATCTTGGGCCTAGAGCTGCTTGCACTGGGCCAGCAGGTTCGTCCGCTCGGGCTCCGGTTGCGCCGCGGCCTGCAGCCGGCAGAGCTGGCGATCGATCTGGCGCAGACCGGCGTTGTCTCCCGTCCGGATGTACTCGCACTCCGTCAAGACGAGCTGCTTCTGATTCGCCGGGAGCCCCACGTTGTTCGCCAGCCGGTGGCATTCCGCGACCGACTTGTCGGTGTTGGCCTTGTTCAGGCGCTTTACCGTCGCGAGCGACAGGCCGGATGTCGGGCCGGTCTTGGTCTGGCCGCCGCCGCAGCCGCTCACCAGCGCGGCCGGCGCCAAAGCGCACACGAGCAGCACACACAGTCTCTTGGTCATCGTTCCCTCCACGGCGCAGAACCTAGAAGATTCCCGTGATCGACCGCCCGGCATGCGCCACCAGTCTGAGCAGCGGGGAGGGGATGATGCCAAAGACGACGCCGGCGGCGGCGAAGAGGACGGCGACGGCGGCCACGTCGGCGTTGGCGACGGCGCGATCGGGCCTGGGCCAGCCGCCGGCGTCGGCGGCGTCGGCCTCTGGGGAGCCGCCGGCGATCGCCGGTAGCCTGGCGGCTGCGACCCCGGCGCTCGCCGGCTCGCGCTCGGGCGCGCTCATCCACATCGTCGCGACCACGCGCAGGTAGTAGCCGAGCGAGATCATCGATCCGACGACGATCATCACCGCCAGCCACGTGTACTGGCCCGCCACCAGCGCGCGGATCAGGTAGAGCTTGCCGATGAACCCGACGGTGCCCGGGATCCCCGCCAGCGAAAGCATGGCGATGGTCATCGGCCATGCCAGCCAAGGTTGGCTCGCGCCGAGCCCGGCGAGGCTGGAGATGTCCTCGCCGCTGGCCCGCTGGCGCTGGCGGGCCACGATCACCGCGAAGGCGGCGATGTTCACGGGCAGGTAGGAAGCGATGTAGAAGACCGTGGCGGTGATCCCGAGCTGGGTTCCGACCACCACGCCGGCGAGCATGTAACCCGCCTGGCCGACACCCGAGTAGGCGAGGATGCGCTTCGTCGAGGACTGGCCGAGAGCGCCGACGTTGCCGACGATGATGGTGATCGTCGCCAGCGCCGCGAGCAGCGGCGCCCAGGTTTCCTGCGCCCCGATCACCGCGACGTCGAAGAAGCGCAGGAAGACGCCGATCGCCGCAGCCTTGGTGGCCGTGGCCATGAACGCGGTGATCGGGGTGGGCGCTCCCTCGTAGACGTCGGGCGTCCACTGGTGGAAGGGGGCGATCGAGGCCTTGAAGGCGAACCCGACGATGCTCAGGGCGATACCGGTGAGGAGCAGCGGGTCGGTCAAGAGTCCGCCCGCCTGGACCGAGTTGCCGGTGATCGCGTTTGAGATGGCGCCGAAGTCGGTGGAGCCCGTGGCGCCGTAGACCAGGGCCAGTCCGTAGACGAGCGTGGCCGACCCGACCGAGCCGATGACGAGGTACTTGAGTCCCGACTCGAGCGAGGCGGCGCGGCGCGCGTCCGACGCGCACAGGATGTACAGGGGGATCGACAGCAGCTCGATCCCGATGAAGAGGGTCACCAGGTTCTGGGCGCTCACGAGCACGGCCATGCCGAGGACCGAGAACAGGAGCAGCGAGTGATACTCGCCGTGCCCGGCCTGGCCCGCGGCCGGCTCGCGGGCCGAGAGGGCCACCGCAGCGAGGGCGGAGATCGCGAACACGAGATCGAGGATCAGCGCGAGGTCATCGATCCTCAGCGCCCCCGCGATGATCGACGTCTGGTGGTGGAAGCTCGAGATCTCGTAGCCGATCGTCACCGCCAGGGTGATGGCGCTGAGAGCCGGCACCATGCGCTCGCGCGCGATCGAGCTCCCGAGCAGGCCGACGAGGAGCACGAGGAGCGCCCCGATGGTGAGGGTCACGAAGGGGGCCAGCGCCGACCAGTCGATCGGCGGTCCCTTGATGTGGGCGGCGGCGAGCGGGAGAAGGGCGGTCATGGGCGTCCCGAACCGGTCACGGCGACCACCGCCGCCGGTGAGAGACCTTCCTGGAGCTCGGCCGGGGCCATCGTCGCCTTCAGGCTCTGCTCGGAGCGCCTCAGGCCGAACTGGGGATAGAACGCGAGCGCGAGGATGACGAGGACCAGCGGGACGATCGCGAGCGCGTCGTGCCAGGAGATCTCGCGCGACTGGACCCTCGGCCCGAGCGGGTTGTGCATCGTCCTGATGTACACGCGCAGCGAATAGACGGCGGCGCCGATGACGCCGAGGAAGGCGATCACCGAGATCGCCAGCTTTGCCTTGAACACGCCGAGGAGGATCATGAACTCGGCCATGAAGTTGGACGAGCCGGGCATGGCGAGATTGGCGAAGACGACGATGAGGAAGAGGGCGGCGAGGACGGGCGCGCGGAAGGCGAGACCACCCATCTCGCGGATGTCTTCCGAGCCGCCGCAGCGGACCGCGAGGGCGGCGACGATGAAGAACAGCGGCGCCGTCACCAGCCCGTGATTGATCATCTGCAGCAGCGCACCCTGGCCGCCCTGGGGGCGCAGGGAGAAGATCCCGAGGACGATGAAGGCGAGCTGGGCGACCGAGGAGTAGGCGACCACGAGCCGGGCGTTGGTGGTGGTGAAGGCCAGCGCGGTGGCATAGATGATCGACACCAGCGCGATTACGAGCACGAGCGTCTGGTAGTGGACCGAGGCGTAGGGGAACAGGGGCAGGACGATCTTCAGGAACCCGTAGGCGGCGACCTTGGAGAGGACGCCGCTGAACACCGCGACGGCGGGGATGGGCATTGACCGATACCCGTCGGCCAGCCACCCGTGGAAGGGAACGAGCGGCATCTTGACCAGGAAGGCGACCGCGAAGCACAGGAAGATCCAGTCCTGCGAGGTGTGGCTGAGCTGCAGGTGCTGGAGCGTCGAGAGCACGAAGGTGAGGTTGGTTCCGTGGTCGTTCGATGCGATCACCGCGGTGGCGATCGCGGCCACGAGCATGAAGAACGAGCCGACAAGGGTGTAGATGACGAGCTTGGTCGTCGCCCGGACGCGCTCGCCAGTGCCCCACATCCCGGTAAGGAAGTAGAAGGGGATGAGCATGAGGTCGAAGAAGGCGACGAAGAGGAACAGATCCTGCGCGCAGAACGCTCCCAGTACCGCGCTCTGGGCGAGGCCGAAGAAGAAGTAGAACTGGCGTGGCCGATCCCACTCGCGCGTCGCCGCCCACACCATCGACGCAGCGAAGAGCGCGGTGGTGAGCACGACGAGCGCCACATTGAGGCCGTCGAGGCCGACCTTGTAGTGGATGCCGAAGGCGCTGATCCAGGTGCTATCGGTGGCAAACTGAAGCCCGGCGTGCCCGGTCTTGAAGCGCACGAGGTAGGAGATCGCGATCCCTAGCGGGGCGAGGCTGCCGATTGCCATGGCGCGGCCCACGAACTGAGGCGGGAAAGCGCTCGCCACTAGCCCGATCGCCAAGGGGAGCCAGATCAGGACGGTGAGGGTCATCGGCTGCTGCTCTGGGCGCGTGGGGAGGGATCGAGGTGATCGTGCATCAGCTTGCCGAAATGAGGAAGTAGATGACGACGCCACTGATGCCGAGGAGCATGAGCGCCACGTAGTAGCGCAGGAACCCGGTCTGCGCCCGGCGCACGGCGGCGGAGACGGCGCTGACGAGCCCGACCGTGCCGCCGGTGATCCCCTCGGCCACGAGCGTGCGGTCGATCACCGTCTCGGCGACCTGGCCGAACCATGCAACCGGTCGCACGATGGCGAAGTCGATGAGCTCGTCGAAGTACCACTTGTTGACGAACAGCTGGTACAGCGGGGCGAAGCGCTGGCGGATCACGGTGGCGGTCCCGGGCGCGAGCACCCAGATCCGGTAGGCGACGGCGATCCCGGCGACGGCGATGGCGGCGCCGATCACCAGGCCGACCCAGGCCGCCGTGGTCGAGGGCTCGCTGGCGGCGAGCCGGGAGGTAGCGAAGGTGGGGGCGAGGAAGCGCGTGATCGCGTTGTCGACTCCCGGGATCTGCAATGCGCCGCCCAGCAAGGCGAGCACCGCAAGCAGTCCCATCGCCATCTTCATCGGCCATTCGCGCTCGGCGATGCGGTGCTCGGGGCCGGGGTAGCCGACGTCGGTGTCCTCGGGCTCGCCGGTGAGCGGGTTGACCGGCTGCTCGGCATGGGCGAGGTGACCCTCCTCGAGCGCCTTCGCCTCCGGGCACGGGTCGCCGAGGAAGGCGCGGAAGATCATCCGGAAGGTGTAGAGACCGGTGAGGAGCGCGCCGATGTAGCCGGCGATCCCCATGATCTCGAAGCCGCCGCCGCGATGGTTGAGGTAGGCGAGGATCTCGTCCTTGGAGAGCCAGCCCGAGAAGGGCGGCACGCCCGAGAGCGCCAGGCCGCCGACCACGAAGCAGCCGAAGGTGAAGGGCAGCGCGCGCCGGAAGCCGCTCATCCGGTCGAGCGACTGGGAGCCCGCCATCGCCCCGATCAGCGAACCCGCGGCCATGAAGAGGAGCGCCTTGAAGAAGGCGTGGGTCATCAGGTGGAAGAGGGCCGCCGAATAGGCACCTGCCGACGCGCCCATGATCATGTACCCGATCTGCGACATCGTCGAGTAGGCGATGACCCGCTTGAGGTCGGTGGCCGCGAGGCCGATCGTCCCGGCGATGAGGAGGGTCAGGCAGCCGCCGACAGCGCCGACGTCAGCCGCCGTGGGTGCGAGCTCGAAGAGCGGGTGCATGCGCGCGATCAGGTACACCCCGGCGGTCACCATGGTCGCGGCATGGATCAGGGACGACACCGGCGTAGGGCCCTCCATGGCGTCCGGAAGCCACGTGTGGAGCGGGATCTGAGCCGACTTCGCGAAGGCGCCGACGAGGAGGAGGAGGCAGCCGACCACGAGGTCGGTGCTGTTGTGGTGAAAGACGTGCGGGGCGGCGGCAAACGTGTGGAGGAAGTCGAGCGTGCCTGTGTGGGTGAAGATGAAGAACGTCCCGAGGACGAGACCGACGTCGCCGACGACGTTGATCACGAACGCCTTGATGCCCGCCCGAGTGGCCGTGGTGCGCCGGTACCAGAAGGAGATGAGCAAATAGGAGGCCGCGCCCACGAACGCCCAGCCGACGATCAGGAGCACGAAGTTGCCTGCGAGCACGAGCAGGAGCATCGAGAAGACGAAGTAGTTCAGGTAGGCGAAGTAACGCGTGTACCCGCGATCGGAGGTCATGTAGGAGATCGAGTACAGGTGGATCAGGGTGGAGACGCCGCTGACTACGAGGGCCATGAACACCGACAGCGGGTCGACGAGGATCTGGACCTGGGCGTCGACGCCGACGCTGCCCGCGTAGTCCCACAGCGAGGAGGTGAGCTGACGGTGACCCGGGCTGCGGTTCAGGAGCGCGACGAGCATGACGATCGCGCACCCGAAGGAGAGCCCGATCGCCGCGGTGGCGATCCAACCCGGGGAGCGTCCGGGGAGGCGCTTGTAGCCCCCGACGACCACCAGCATGCCCACGAGCGGGCATAGCAGGACCAACCAGCCGAAGGTCGTCGCTGTCACCGCTAGCCCTGGAGTTCCCGGAGGTCGTCGACGTCGATCGGCAGGCGCTTGCGGTACATGGCGACGAGCAGTCCGAGGCCGACGGTCACCTCGCACGCCGCGACGACCATGACGATCAGCGCGAACACCTGTCCGTCCTCGCTGCCCCACATACGCGAGAAGGCGACGAGCGCGAGGTTGGCGGCGTTGAGCATGAGCTCAAGGCAGAGGAGGATCACCAGCGGGCTGCGCCGCACGAGGACGCCGGCGGAGCCGATGGCGAAGATCAGCGCGGACACAACCAGATACCACCCGATGGCCATCGCTAGCTCTGGCTCCCGATCGGCGCGGCCTCGGCCGCACTCTCGGGCTGCGCGGGCTCGGCAGGCGGCTCCTCGGCATGGGTGATGCCGCCGGCCTCGGCCATCGATCCGACCCAGGCGGGCAGCCGTGGGCTATACCGCGCCTGGAGCTCCTCGTCGGGCTCCAGCCCGCGTCGGCGGCGCGCGAGGACGATCGCGCCGATGGCGGCGACGAGGAGGAGCAGGGAGGCAAGCTCGAAGGGGAGCAGATACCTGGTCAGGAAGAGCTTGCCGATGTGCTGGGGCGTCCCGAAGCCGGGCAGGTAGGGCGCCCCCTTGCTCGAGATGCCCTTGAGCGCGGTCCCGAGCATGGCCACGCACAGCTCGACCGCGAGGGCGAGGGCGAGCAGGGGGCCGACGATGCGGAGCCCCGACCGAGTCGGCATCTCCTCGCTGCCGCCGATGTAGGCGGCCACGAACACGTACAGGACCATCACCGCGCCGGCGTAGACGATCACCTGGGCGGCGGCGACGAACTCCGCCCGCAGGAGCAGGAACAGGGCGGCCAGCGAGACGAGGTGGCAGACCAGCGCGAGGACGCTGTAGAACTGGTTGCGGAGCATGACTACGCCGATCGCCCCGGTGATGGCGCCGATCGCGGCAATGAAGAAGAGAACCGCGGACATGGCGCCGGCTACTCCCCTTCCGAGCGCAGCGGCGTGCGCTCGATCGGCTCGGCGAGCAGCATCTCCTTCGTGAAGATCAGATCCGAGCGCGTGTAGTCGGACATCTCGTAGTCGTGTCCCATGGTGATCGCGTCGAACGGGCACGCGACCTCGCAGTAGCCGCAGAAGATGCAGCGGCTGAGGTTGATCTCGTACACCGCGGCGTAGCGCTCGCCTGCGGAGATCCGAAGCTCGGGCGTGTTCTCGGCGGCGACGACGCGGATGCAGTCCGCCGGGCACGCGGCGGCGCACAGCGAGCAGCCGACGCATTTCTCAAGGCCGGTGTCCTCGAAGCGATGGAGCTTGTGGCGGCCGCGGAACCGCGGGTACACGGGCGTCTTGTGCTCGGGGTACTCGATCGTCACCGGGCCCTCGACCATCCGGGCGAAGGTCGTCTTCAGGCCGCGCAGGGTCTCGCCGAAGGCCCGGTAGGTGCTGTGGGCCGGTCCTGGCGTGGGACGGCGCTGGACTTCGATGACGTCGGCGCTGGGGTCGTACGGAGGAGTCATGTCACCACCACAATCGCGGTCACGAGCACGTTGAGCGTGGCCAAGGGAAGCAGGATCTTCCAGCCGAACGACATCAGCTGGTCATAACGAAGGCGCGGGAGGGTGAAGCGGATCCAGATGAACAGCGTGATGAAGATCATCATCTTCCCCACCACGATGATCGGATCGACCCAGCCCGGTGGGTGGATGCCGAAGGGGAGGAGCCAGCCGCCGAGGAACAGGGTTGTGGCGAGTCCCGCCACCACGATCATGTTCAGGTACTCGGCGAACAGAAACGCCGCGAACGCGGTGCCGCTGTACTCGGTGTTGAACCCGCCCACGAGCTCGGCGTCGGCCTCGACGAGGTCGAAGGGCGCTCGGTTGATCTCGGCCAGGCTCGCGACCATGAAGATGAGGAAGCCGACGACCTGGGGCACGATGTACCACATGCCGCCCTGGGCGTGGACGATCCCGGTCAGGGACAGCGTGCCGGCGGTGATGACGACTCCGACGAGCGCGAGGCTCTGGGAGACCTCGTAGGAGATGAGCTGCGCGGCCGTCCGCATTGCGCCGAGGAATGAGTACTTCGAGCCCGATGCCCAGCCCCCGAGCATGACCCCGTAGAACGAGATGCCGGCGAAGGCGAACACGTAGAGCGGGCCGATGGAGACGTCGATGCCGTAGATCCCCACTCGCCGGCCGAAGATGTGCTGGACGTCGCCGAAGGGGAGGATGGCGAGCGCCGCCACCGCCGTGGTCATGGCGATGGCCGGGGAAATCCGGAAGATGAAGCCGATCGCGGTGCTGGGCCGGAACGGCTCCTTGGCCCCGAACTTGAGAATCTCGGCGATGGGCTGGAGGAGCCCGAACGGGCCCACGCGGTTCGGCCCGTAGCGGCCCTGGAGCCGTCCCATGAGCTTGCGCTCATACACCGTGAGCATCGGGAAGACGGCGAGGATGACGCCGAAGATGACGAGCGCCTTGACGATCTGGAGCCACCAGGGCTCGTAGTACCCGACGACGCCGGTGACGATCACGGCTTGCGCACCTCGACCTCGAAGTCGGTGAACGCGTTGGCCGAGTCCTCGGCCAGGCCGTCGGCGAGGAACACCGTCCCGGCGGGGATGCCCGAATGAATCGCGACGGTCGCCTTCACCGCCGTGCCGTTCGAAGCGACCTCGACCGTCTCACCGGCGACGACCCCGAGGCGCTTGGCATCGGCGGGGGAGAGCTCGGCGTGCTGGCGGGCGATCGCGAACTTGAGCGCCGGCGAGATCTCGACTGTGGGCGAGGCCCAGAGCGGGCGGTGGATGCCGAGGCGGAAGGTTCCGTTGCGGGGGGCGGCTTCGGGCATCCGGGCGGCGGGGCCGCTGGGCGCCGCCGCGGGCGCGCTTGGCGTGTCAGGCTTCGGAC
>JALYZL010000651.1 GCA_030948875.1 Actinomycetota bacterium | reverse complement strand
GGGTGGAGGTTCTGCGCAGCCTCATGCCGCGCGCGCGCCGCTCGCTCCGCGCGCGCCGGGCGAAGCAACGCCGCGTGGTCGACGCCGCCAACGCCGAGCGCCGGGCCCGCGCCCTGATGAGCGAGCTCTGTCCCCACGGCTGGCGCGCTCAGATCACTCTGTTCGGACCCGGCGACGCCATGCCCGCGGAAGCGCCTCCCGGCGAGCGCGCTCGGGTCGCGCTCGATTGGGCCGAGCTCGTGGCCGACCATGATCGCGTGATCATCGCGCGGCGTGTCTGGGCGCCTACCATCGCCGAAGCGCTGGAGGCGATGGTCGCCGACCGCAGGACCGACGAGACGCTCGAGCAGATCGAGCAGAGCGCGGTGGCCGATGGCGAACTATGGCCCGATCTTTGACGTGCCTCAGGCGCTCGCGCGACGCGTGTCCCCCCCGGCCCATGGGGTCAAGACGACGCATCTCGTGGACCCCGTTGGGAAGGTTCAGATAGAACATGTCCTCGTTCCAGGTAGCAACGTGACGCTCAACAGTTGTGGAGGACAGCCATCGCCAGCGCGGCGACACACTCTTCGCCGAAAGCGGGCCGATCTGGCCGCACCAACCCCTTCCCGGCCCTGGTCGCGCTCGAGCGACGGCTTGGCAGGTATGGCTGCACACTAGAGCCCGTTTCACCTGGGGGAACGTGCTGTTGATTCAGGCGGTCCGGCGTCGGACGCGCCTGGGCGCACCGCGTCCTCCTGTACCGTCGCGCCGGCGAGGCCGCGCTTGGCGGCGAGGGCAAACCGGGAGCTCGCCTGCCGGCAGCGCTTTGAGCAGAACACAAACGGAGTGCCCTTCAGGGGCCCGAACTCGCGGTTCCGCGCCGCGATGCGCCCAGTCCCGACGTCCAGGCCGACCAGCTCGGAGTGCTCGATGCTCCGTCAGTTGCCGCGGATCGGTAGCTGCGTCCGGCTCTTACCGGGCCGTGCGGGCGGTGGTAAGTTCGCCAGGAGAGTGACATTGGTCGCGGAGGCGACGCTTTGAGTCCCGGTGCGCTGAAGCAGCTGGAGTTCGTCGTGCTCGCTCCTCTAGCCGATTGCACGCCCTTAACCGCGCATCTCATAGCTCTCTCGACCATGGGAGGACGGGTTGCCACGTCTTGTCGAAGCCAAGCCTGAGGGGATCGCCGCGTTTCGGGAGCGCTACCGTCCGCCGACCGTGGAAGAGATCGATCCTAGTTTCATCCACATGCATCCCGCTTTGATGCAGCGATCGGATTTCGAGGCGCTTGATGAGTACAACGAGCCCGTCGAGCCCCGCGTCATCGAGGCGTTTGACTACCGGCGACAGGCCCAGGTCGCCGTTGACACTGCCGTGGAGTTCATCTCCACAATCCGCAACAGGCTCAACCGGCAGCCGACGGTCTATGACAAGATCTTTGACGTCATCCGCTCCAAGCGCTTCCGCGCGGGGACGGCGAAACAGACCCGGTTTGACGAGAACAAGGATCTGTTTCGGCCGATCGTGGAGAGCCACCTGAAGGAGGGCTCGCCGTTGGAGTTCGTGCTCCCGTCGTTTCCGTTCAAGCACAACAACCCGGCGAAGGTGTCCAGACGGTCTCCCGACATGGCCGAGGTGCTCTGCCTCTGCCGCCTGTATGAGATCTGCCACGCCCTGGGGCAGGTGTATGAGCCGGGCGCGAGGTTCGTGATCATCTCAGACGGCTTGGTGTACCACGACATGTTCGGGGTCACCGAGCACGAGGCGCTCAGCTACCGTGACCGCGCGCGGGAGATGGTCGTCCAGCTTGGGTTCGAGGACTCGATCGAGGTCACCGACATGAAGCATCTGGTGCACTCACGACAGGGGCTCTTCGACTTCGTGCACGAGCGGCTGCGGCCGGTCTTGAGGGAATGGTGGCGGGCGAATCCCGACGACCTGCGACGGGCGAGCTTGGTCCAGGCCTCAACTGCCAATCTCAATACCGCGGACTCGGTCACCCATGACCTCGTCCAGATGGCCACCAAGGACGCGCTGCTGGACGCCGACGAAGAGGACGACCTCGCCACCCTCGAGACGATCAGGAGCGCTACGGTGCAACGCGCCGGGCGTGGCGCGTTCGAGTTCGCCCTCTTCCTCTACATACTCAGCGAGATCGATCTGGTCAGGTCGTGCTACCCGCGTGCGGTGCGGGCCACGGTACATCCCAAGCCGACGCAGTGGGGGTTGCATCTGGTCAATCGCGAGAGCCAGGTGTTTCCCTGGCAGGGCGTGGCGTACCGAAACGAGCACGGCAGGTGGAGGATCAAGTACCAGGTGGAGGTGACGCGCGCTCGGGCGACTCCGGTTCATCTCCGCGGAGACGACGATATGTTCGCGTTCTACTACGAGCACTCTGATCTGCCCCGGGCGCAGTGAGCGGCGCGGCGGCCTTCCGGCGCATCCCGGCGCTCAGCGACGCCGCGGCGCCTGTGCGGCGCAACATGCTGCTGCTGGCGGCGGGCATGGCCGCGCTGTACGGGATGGTCGAGCTCGCCACGGCGGTGGCGACCCTGACCTTCGTCGCGGCCGGCGGGTCACATAAGCTCGCGGGCCTGGCACCGGCGATCTTCCTGGCCAGCGCCGCACTCGCAGCGCTGCCCGCCGGGCGCTCCATGGATCGCTTCGGTCGCACGCGGATCCTCCGTGCCGGCTTCGCCGCCGGGATCTGCGGCTCGCTGGTGGCTGCTCTCGGGGCGTTCTCCTCTTCGCTGCCCGCAGTGGTGCTCGGCTTTGTCCTCATCGGCGCCTCGATTGGAACGGTGATGCTCAGCCGAGCCGCCGCGGCCGACATGTATCCACCCTCACGCCGTCCACAGGCGATCTCGCTCGTCCTCTTCGGTGCCGTGTTCGGCGCGCTGCTGGGGCCCGCCGTATTCGTCCCGCTGGTGCAGGGCGGAGGGTTACATGGCTCCTCGCTCGGACCCCCGTGGCTCGGCGCGGCGGGTTTCATGGTTGTCGGTCTCGCCCTGGTCGCGGGCATCCGCCGCGACCCACAGCAGATCGCGCAGGAGATCTCGGGGGAGCCGGCCGGGACCGCCCCTGCACCCGAGACCCTCAATCGCATCGTCGGCCGCGAACGCGTTTCCTCGGTGCTCCTCGCGGCGGTCGCGAGCTGGTCTGTGATGGTCACGCTCATGACGCTGATCGGCTCGGCACTGATCCGTCACGGGCACGGGCGAGGAGCGATCTTCCCCGTGCTCAGCGCTCACTTCGTCGGCATGTTCGGACTGTTCTTGGGGGTCGGCTGGACAATCGACTGGATCGGCCGCAGGCGGGCCATGATCGGCGGCCTTGGCCTGCTCGGACTCTCCTCCCTCGGGCTTCTGGGCGCGCTGCAGAGCGTGACACTCACCTCCCTCGCGCTGTTTGGCATCGGGCTGGGCTGGAGCTGCGCGTACGTGGCGGCCACCAGCGAGCTGGCCGAATCTGCCAGCGCCGTCGAGCGGGGCAAGCTCCTGGGGCTCTCCGACATGCTCTCTGGTCTCCTCGGCGCCGGTCTGACGATCCTGGCCGGCTACATCCTCGACACGGCCGGCATCCCGCCGGTGGCGATCGGCGCGGCGCTCGTCGCGCTGCTCTCGGCATTGCTCGTGCTCGCTCGACTGCCGCAGCCAGCGTGACGTCTGGCTCGGTGCACTCGGCCGCCGTCGAGGCGAAGCCCACGCGCAGGCTGGAAGTTCCCGCAGCCGTCGTCTTTGACGCCGACGGGGTGCTGGTTGACACAGAGCCCGCCTGGGCGGCTGCCCGAGGCGCCCTCTACAACCGATACGGCATGGCGTTCGGCGAACGGCAGCATCGCCAGACGCTGGGGACCGGTCTCGCGGGGACATCCCAAGCCCTCAGCGGGCTACTTGGTATGTCCAAACGGGCGGGCGAGCTGCACGAAGAGCTGCTCTCGCTGCTGCTCGCCGAGGTGTCCAAGCATCCGCCGCGTCCTTTGCCAGGGGCTCTCGAGCTCGTCCACGAGCTGCGCGGCCGGCTCCCGATCGCGGTCGCCTCGAACTCCCCGCGCGTGCTCTTGGACATGTCGCTCGCGGCCGCCCTCCTCGCCGGGCTGTTCGATGTCGTGCTCGGCGTCGATGAGGTGGCTCATGCCAAGCCCGCGCCCGACCTCTATCTCACCGCGGCCAGGCGTCTTGGCGCCGACCCGAAGCGGAGCGTCGCCTTGGAGGACTCGCCGGCCGGAGTGGCCGCCGCGCGAGACGCCGGCTTGTATGTGATCGGCATCACATCGCCGACCCACGTCAACTCCGACGGCGACGAGGTGATCGATTCACTAAGCGATCCCAGGCTCCGAGCGCTTCTCGGTCTCCCGCCGGCCTGCGAAG
The DNA here is from genome assembly GCA_030948875.1 of Actinomycetota bacterium. Lineage (GTDB taxonomy): Bacteria > Actinomycetota > Thermoleophilia > Solirubrobacterales > Solirubrobacteraceae > Palsa-465. The sequence continues at coordinate 1,710 of JALYZL010000651.1, read as the reverse complement.
CTGGATGAGCCCAGGCACTGGCGCAACCGCTACAATCCGGGAGCCGTCAGCGTTCGTCCTCCCATCCTTCAGTGGACCGACGGTCTGCGCCCGGGTAGCTCAATGGGTAGAGCACTTCCAATGTAAGGGAGACGCGCTCGGTTCGAATCCAGCCCCGGGCTCTGCGGTGAGCAAACGGCGCGCGCGGCTGACGGACCGGTCCATGTGACCACCCGCGAATGCGGGCCTGCGCGCAGTCCCGAGTGGGCATGTCGCTCGACGCACCCGGTCGATCTCGGAAGGCAGAGCGGCGAGGAGGCTCTTCAGTGCGCCTTGACCACGGCAGCAAACCTAGTGCGCGTGGCCACCAAGCGTGATGGCGAACAGCGTGGCTGACACGAGCGCGGCGGCAAGACGGGTTTCATGCTCGGCGCTCAGGCCCGCCAATCGCCTTCCCACGCGCCCAGCAGGCTGCAGGATCGCGATAACAAACAGTCCGACTGCCAGCTCATCGAAAGTCGCGAGCACGTCGATCACGCCTACGGCCTCAGGCCGTCCGACCTGAGGCACCAGCGGCACACCAGTGGTCCGGGAGAGCGCCCATATCCCGGCGATGGCGATGTTGACGCTGGCTCCCGCCGCCAAATGCCACCGCTTCACGGGGCGGACAAACACCCAGGCCCCCCACGCCAGCTGACAGGCTGCCACTACAGCGAAGAAGACGCCGTAGAGAAAACCCTCGCCAAAGTGTTGGACCAGCGCGACCGCATGAATGACACCGGCAGCGATAGCAAAGGCCGCCACAAGCAGTATCGGGGAGCGCTCGCCCACGCGAGGGGCGGCACGCGCACCGAGGACGCCATCGTCCATACCGTCAAACAATATCTGGAGGCTTCGTCCCCCAGCGCTCTAGCTAGTTCCCCGTTGTTAGGGGTACGTGGCTGCACGCACTGGGCCGGGAGCTCGAGGGGCTTGAGCAGCTGGCCGTCGTGACCGCCGAACACTTCGCTCTCGCCGCTTCCGGTCGCCCCTGGCACGTGCTTGAGGTTCGGGATCGTCGATCCTGCGGATGAGCGAGCCGTCCTTGCCGCTGCAACAAGTACCGAGCGCGAGGCCCGTGGCGACGCAGTATGCGGGCACCTTGGCTGGTGCCGTCGGGGTGCCTCACGCCTCAGACGCGGCCGGAATCCTCGGACCGGCGACGTCGCTCAACTTGTCCGAGCTGGCGGCGGCGCTCAACGTGACCTGTACATCGAGCTCGACCCCGATGGGCGTGAGCTCACCGAGCGCGAGCGCGCGTCGGCGCTCGAGCAGCTCGAGCTGGGTGCGGTGTGCGATCGCACCTTCGACCTCGCGAGCGACCGGTTCTCGGCGGCCGATTGGGACCTGTTCGGCGTTATCCTCGCCGATCTTCGCTCCCGGCAGCGCAGCCTCGTCCTGGCGCTGTCCGCCGACCCTGACCGTCGCGCTCTCGCCATGTCGGCCGGGGAAGTTCGATCACGAGCGTTCATGGTCGAACAGCGTGCGGGAGGCGCGTCGCGCGTGCAGGCCTACGAGGGCGCTCCAGGCCATCACGGGCTGACGTTCGCCGCGGGAGCGCTCGGCCTAGTCCGTCACGCTGCGCCAAGAGCGGAGCTAACGCGGTCGCGCGCCGTCGCCCAGCGTCACGCTGCGCCCCGCTTCAAACCCTTCGCTCGACGCGATCTGGTCGACGACGTCGCGGGGTACCGC
>JALYZL010000616.1 GCA_030948875.1 Actinomycetota bacterium | reverse complement strand
GTGATCGCCGTGCTCGGGCGCATCTCGGGGTGGAAGGGGCAGGACGTGCTCGTCCGCGCGCTCGCCGAGCCCGAGCTCGCAGATCGCCGTGCGCTCGCCGTGATCGCCGGGGCGGCGTGGCCGGGCGCGGAGGAGCGGACGGTCGCGGTGCGAGTGCTCGCGCGCTCGCTCGGGGTCGATCACCGGGTCCGCTTCGTCGGCTTCCGCGATGACGTGGAGAACGTCTACGGGGCCGCGGACATTGTGGCCGTCCCCTCGACCGCGCCGGACCCGCTGCCCGGCGCCGCGATCGAGGCGGCGGCCGCCGGCTGCGCCGTGGTCGCGAGCGCCCACGGGGGACTCCCGGAGATCATTCGCGACCGGCAGACCGGACGGCTCGTCACGCCCGGCGATCCCGCAGCCCTGGCCCGGGCGGCCGCAGCGCTCCTCGACGACCCCAGCGCCCGAGAGCGGCTGGGAGCAACGGCGGCCGCGGACGTGCGCGAGCGCTTCGCGCCAGAGCGCCTGCTCGCCTCGATCCAAGACCTCTACGACGAGGTGCTCGAGCGCCCCGCCTAGTGCACTAGCTACAACGTCAGCCCGTGCGGCGTGAGCCCGGTCTGGCCCGCCACCGCGATGGCACCGGCGACACCGGCCACCGCGACCAGTGCGCAGACCCCGAGCGCGACCCATTTCTGACCCCGCCGCTCGCCCAGGCGCACGATCGCGGCACCACAGATGAGGCCCCCGAAGAAGCCGCCGATGTGGCCACCGATCGAGATGTTCGAGACCGTCACCGAGAACACGATGTTGATCACCAGCGTTATCCCGAGACCGCTGCTCCAGATCGGAATCCGGCGGTCGTAGGCGACGACGATCGCCGCCGCAAGCACGCCGAAGGCTGCCCCCGAGGCGCCCACGGTAGGAATGCCCGGTGAGAACAGCAGCGCACCAAACGATCCAGCGAGCAGAGACGCCAGGTACAGCACCGCGAAGTTGAGCCTGCCCAGCGCCGGTTCGAGCATCCGGCCCAGAAAGAAGATGAAGACCATGTTGAACAGAACGTGCTGGAAGCTCAAATGCAGGAACCCCGAGGTCAGGAGCCGGTAGTACTCGTGCTTGACCGAGATGTCCGGGCCGTACAGCCACCCCTTGGTCAGCAGCGTCCCGCTCAGGCCGTTGCCCGCCAGCGCGCTCCCGCTCGATCCCTCGGCGAGATAGGCGATCACGTTGACTGCAATCAGCGTGTAGGTGACGACGGGCTCCGTGGCGCGCTGGATGTGCCGCGCGGTCCTCACCTTGGTCTTCTCCCGCGAGCACTCCGGACAGCGCATGCCCACCGAGGTGGGCGTCATGCAGTCCGGGCAGATCGGACGACCGCAAGAGGAGCACGACACGCCCGTCTCGCGAGAAGGGTGGCGGTAGCAGGCGGGCACGGTGACTGAAGCTATCAACCGCGGCACTTGAGACCGACCGGTCCGCGCCCATTCCGGGCCCTGAGCGGGTCCCGGCCCGGCCGCTATCGATCCGGCAAGACCCGCCGCGTCTCTTCCGCGATGTCCTGCAGCGTCCGCTCGGCCAGTTCGCGCAGGCTTCCCGACCCCGCCCTTCGCGCGCGGTGACGCGCGCGCACGCGCAGGACCACGAGCGCCGTCCCCGCGGTCGTGCCGATGACGGCCGCGGCGGCGGGACGCACCCAGTTGCGCGGGTCTCGCATCGCCGGTAGCTCCCACGACTCGAGCTCCTCCTGCGCGAGCTCGGTCAAGTTGACGAGCGTCAGCTCGAGCCGGTGCGCCAGGTCGGCGGGTGGCTCGACGGGAGCCAGCGCCTCACGCAGCAGGGCTTCGAAGTCGGCGGCGCTGCTCGTCACGCCTGGGTCTCCTCGGGCGTCGCGACGATTCCTTCGAGCTGGCGAATGGCGCGGTGCAGGAGCACCTTGGTGGCGCCATCGGTGCGACCGAGCGCCCGCGCGATCTCGCGATTGTCCATCCCCAAGGCAAAGCGCATGATCAGCGCCTCGCGGCGGTCGTCGGGAAGCTGGGCCACGCCGGCGAGGATCGACTGCAGCTCCTCGCGCCCCTCGACCAAGGACTCGGTGGTATGCACGGACGAGATCACGCCCGCGTCCTCGATCGCCGACTCGGGCTTACGCGAGCGGTCGCGATAGAAGTTGGCCGCGAGATTGTGGGCGATGCGGATGAGCCACGGCCGCAGCGGCCGTCCGCCCGACTCGCGCAACGCGCGCTCGAAGTGACGGTAGGCCTGGAGGAAGGTCTGCTCGGTGAGATCCTCGGCGTCGTGGTGGTTGCCCACCCGGTAGTACGAGTACGAGTAGACGTCGCGTAGATGCGCCCGGTACAGCTCGGTGAAGCGGGCGTCGAGCTCCGCCTTGGTCTTTGGTCCGTCACTGTCGCCCACATGGTGGAGCGTACCTCCGCTCAGGCGGCGCGGACAGGACGGGAACGCGGCGCCAGCGCCGGAGCGGTCACCGCGGCCGCCCATTGCTCGGGGTCGATCCGGCCCTCCACGAGCGCCGCCAGCCCGTCCAGGGCCGGCGTCGCGAGACCGCGGTCGCGGGCGGCGCTGGCGAGCATGGGCACCGAGTCGACTGCCTCGGCGGCGTGCCCGAGCGCGGGTGCGATCTCGGCGGCGGGAACCCCCTGGGCGAGGAGCTCGCCGGCGCGCCGGTTGCGCGAGCTCGTCGAGACGACGGTGGCGACGAGGTCACCCGCGCCGGCCAGCCCCTCGAA
>JALYZL010000605.1 GCA_030948875.1 Actinomycetota bacterium | reverse complement strand
GTCGAGGTCAGCCGCGGCCGGGCGGTGGCGCACGCGGCGCACGGGCGCAATACCGCGGTGACGATCGACCTCGGGTCAAAGCACGGGCGCACGCTACAGGTCTACTTCGTCGAGCGGATCAAGGTCGGCGGCCACCCCGAGAAGATCACCTTCGCGCGCATCTATCGCCGCTGCGGCTAAGCCGCAAATTCGGTGTGCGCCAGGGAGGGCATGTCAGCGTGTCCTGCCCATGACCGTTTGGGAGCGCGGGCCCGGTTGGCCGGTGACGTTGTCCCGAGCGGCGATCGCGTAGTAGTAGGCGGTGTGGGGGTCCAGCGCGGTGATCATGAGCTTGATCTCGGTACCGATGTTGACGGCGGTGAAGCGGCAGGCGCCCCTGCAGAGTGCCTGGGCGGTCGTAAAGGCGTGCTGGCTCGTGATCGGGTGTAAGGATTGCTTGACGAGGTAGCTGGTCGCGGCGGGGGGATTGTTGCCGTCGGTGCCGGGCGCGGTGAAGTCGAGCTCGAGCTTGGTCTTCCCGCGCGTGATCGCCTGCACCCCGGCGGCCTGTCCGGGGGTGCGTCCCCACGTTTTCGCGCACCGTTGGCGGCCGCGTGCGAGCTCGCGGGCGAGGCGGCGGCGGGCCTGTGCGCGCCGGCGCTTCGAGGCGCGATGGGTTAGCGCCCTCGCCCCCCTCGCCCGCGCGCTCACCGCTGCGAGGCAGCTCCGCCAGCCTCGCTCCCTCGCGGCGTCCGCGATCGGCACCGCCGATGCTTTCACTAGCGGCGTCGGCGCTGAGGTCGCCGCGACGCTGCCGGCGCTCGCGGTTTCCTGGACCCGGATCGTCGAGCCGACGTCGGTGGCGTTGAGCGCGTAGGTCTGGGCGCCGGCGCCGGCGATCGCCCCGCAGTTACTGCCCGTGCTATCGCATCGCTGCCACTGGTACCCGTACCCCGTCGGGGTCGGCGACCACGAGCCGTGCGCCTCGGTCAACGTCTGCCCGGAGACAGCCGGACCGGAGATCGACGGCGGCGAGAGGTTGACCGACGGGACCGGGGGCGGGCAGAGCTCGCCGCCATCGCCCGCCGCGAGGTTCACCGGCCCGAACATGTCAGGGGTGGTAGTCGGGGAGGCCCCGACGTCGCTCTCGCTGCAGTAGCCGAGGCGACCCCCCGCCCCGGCACCCCAGCAGCGGACGCTGCGATTGTCGAGCCGTGCGCAGGTGTGACTCTGACCGGCACTGATCGCGGTAGCGGTGCGTCCGGCGCCGAGGTCGACCGGGCCGAACGAACCGGGGGCCTGGGAGTCACCGACGCTGTTCGTGTTGCCATACCCCAGCCGGCCATTGTTGCCAAAGCCCCAGCAGCGCACGGTGCCGTCGTCAAGGAGCGCACAGGTGTGGATCTGACCAGCCGTGATCTCGACCGCCTTGCGCCCCGTGCCCAGATCCACGGGGCCGGCTGCATCGGGGGTGTTGGCCGCGCCAACGTTGTACGGATTGCCGTACCCGAGCTGACCGTTGTTACCGCTCCCCCAGCAGATCACTTGGCCGTTGTCGAGGATCGCGCAGGTGTGGGCGGCGCCTGCACTGATCGCTACGGCGGTCCGTCCGGCGCCCAGCTTCACCGGCGCTACCGAAGCGGGGGTCTGCTGGTCACCGACGTTGGCGGTGTCGCCGTACCCCAATCGGCCGTACCCTCCAAAGCCCCAGCAAAGCACGCTGCCGTTGTCGAGGATCGCGCAGGTGTGCGCGGCGCCAGCGGTGATCGCCTTCGCGGTGCGCCCCGGGCCGAGGTCGACTGGCCCGGCCGAAGCGACGGTGGGGTCCGGAGGGCCGTCGCCGACGTTGCTGGTGCTGCCGTAGCCGAGCTGGCCGGTGGCGCCGTAGCCCCAGCAGCGCACACTGCCGTCGTCGAGGATTGCGCAAGTGTGTGCTCCGCCGGCGCTGATCGCGGTCGCGGTGTGCCCCGCGCCGAAGTCGACCGGCCCGGCCGTCGCGACGCTGGGATCCCCCGGAAGGCCGTCCCCTACGTTGTTGGTGTTGCCGTAGCCAAGCCGGCCGTTTCCGCCGTAGCCCCAGCAGCGGACGCTGCCATCGTCTAGCAGGGCGCAAGTGTGATAGTCGCCGGCGCTGATCGCCTTCGTGGTACGCCCGGGACCGAAATCAACCGGCCCAGCCGACGCGGGCGTCTGCTTGTCGCCGATCGTGTTCGTATTGCCATAGCCCAGCTCACCCTCCGCGTTGTCGCCCCAGCAGCGGACCTGGCCACCGTCCAGGAGCGCACACGTATGAAACGCGCCGGCGTCGAGCCCGCCGGCCGCCGCTGACGATGGCTGAGAAGCCTGGTCGGCCGCAGCGAGAACGGGAAGCGCGCTTGGGCTGACCCATGCCAGCAGCAATGCGACTGCCGGCGAAGCGATCCGGACGCAGGAGGATCGGAGAACTCTTGCGCTGCGCGTGCCTACCGCCTCACGCCGAGGCAAGTTCCAGCGCAGGACTCAGCAGCTCCGGGCGATAGATCGTCTCAGCCGGGAACACGGACAATCCGTGCGTAGCGGCCGTGTAGCCGATCGTCTCCTGCCAGCGCTCCGCGTCCATCGAGCCCGGTGGCACCCCGTCGAACGCGTTGGGTTCAAACAGCGCCCAGTTGCGGCGAATATGCTCGTCGGAGATGTCAGGGAAGCGGCGCCTGAATGCGGCTATTCCTGGTTCAGGATCCTCGCGCTGAAGCTCGTATCCAGCCGTGAACGCATCTCGCATCCGGGTGACCAGCTCCAGTGGTAGACGGTCGGCCGCCAGCAGTCCGGTGGTATAGACATCGACGTCGAGCGGAATGACCCGGGTGGGAAAGCCGGCGTCGGTAAAGCGGGCCTCGCGGTGATACGGCGTCATGTCCATCCAGACGGGGATCACGTCGACACCTCCATCCCTAAGCGCCCGGTTCATCCCTCCCAAGGTCTCCAGGTCTACGCTCCCCGATGACCCCACGACCGGCGCGCTTCCGAGCCCCATGTGAGCGAGCGTACCCACGTACTCCTGGGTGAACCAGGGGAGGCACCATAGCGCCGCCCGAGCGTTCCGCAAGTCGGCCGGGTGCTCGAACTCCGAATCTTCGCGCACAACCGCGGCGATCGGGTTGCGCTGGTGGGATACAGCGACGAAGCGAGCGGGCATGTATCCCCCTGCGTCAGTCAGGGCCGAGACCAGGTAAGCGACCGAGGTGAGCGCGAACTCCGCGTCCCCAGCAGCCACCGCACTGACCCTTGCAGACAGTCCCCGCAGCGTCCAGTCGGGCGCCGCTGCGGCACGCACGAACTCCACCTCGATCCCCTGCTCGGCGAACAGGCCGCCCTCCGCCGCTGCAAATGCGGGCAAATGGGCACCTCCGACGCAGCTTGTACACCAGCACATCAAACGTACACGATCCATACGGCCTCCTAGCTAGGGCGCGGGTTGAGTCAATGTCCTGCCATCGCACGACCCGTCTAACGGGCGACGACCGTGAAGAAGATCGTCTGCGGAGCCGTCGTGCGAGGATTCGGGGGCTTCTGAGACGAGGCCGCCGCCGTGGCCGAGTAGGTGCCCGGCTTCAGCGCGTTGGATCGGATCCGCCCCGAGAACGCAAAGCTGTTGGCGCCCTGGTGGCTGGTGCGCGTCAGGGTCGCGATCATCAAGACGCGTGTGCACCGCCGCGCCGTGCGCAGCTTCTTGGTTGGCGCGACGCAGATCCTGCCCTGCAACCGGCCGGCGGCCCGCTCGGCGATCGCGATGCTGACCGTCGCTGCGTCGGACAGCGTGTATCGGAACGTCGTGCCCTGCTGGTGCTTCGCGCCCTTGGACTTCTTCGCCCGTGCTGTGGAGCCGAGAATCGGCGTTGATCCTGTGCCCACCGCGAAGACCTTATTGGTGATCGCATAGCCGGTGAGCCTAAGGGACGGATTCAGCGTTGGCGTTGGTGTTGGCGTTGGCGTTGGCGTTGGCGTTGGCGTTGGTGCCGGCACGTTCGAGATGAAGAAGTACAGCCTTCCCTGGTCCTGGTTTCCGGCGATATCCTGGCCGGGGGCCGCAACGACGTAATCCGGTACGCCGTCCCCGTTAAGATCGCCCATCGGCCGCGAGCCCGTGCCGAACGCGCTGCCACCGTTGCCGGGAACGCTGGGCTGGAAGTCGCCGGCTGGCATCGCGAGTGTCTTCAGCAGTGAGCCGTCTGCACCCTCGAAAATGTAGGCCGCCTGGTTTCCCCCGCCGAGCCCGCCGACCAACACATCGGGCTTGCCGTCCCCGTCGTACTGGGTCGTGCTGGCAACGAATCCCCAGGACTTCGATGCGGCCGGCGCGGGATCCTTGAGCTCGTACAGCAGCACACCGTGGCCCGTAGCGACCGTGGCCTTGCCGTCAAAGATCCACGCTTTTCCCTGTCCGGACCCCGCTGCCCCGTCTTGGTTGAAGGCGCTGCCGTAGATGTCAGGTACACCGTCTCCGTTCACATCGGCGGGCGTGTTGGGCGCAACGTCCTGCAGGCCGAAGAACTGAAAGGCGCCTGGGTCCGGCGCATCAATTCGGGCCAGGAGGCTTCCGTCCTTCCCGCTATAGAGATACATGCGACCGAAGCGAGTGCCATCCGGCTTTATGGAGTAGCCCGACACCAGCTGATCGGGAATCCCGTCGCCGTTGAGATCTCCCGGGCTTTGCACGCTGCCGCCGAAGTTGCCGCAACGAGTGGTGCAAGGCGCCGCGGGCTCGTCGCTGGCCGGGACGTTGAATCTGCGGATCAGCGAGCCGTCCTTGCCCGAGAAGATGTACGCCGCACCCTCTCCCGCGCGACAATTGGCAGGGACAGGCACCATGCTGCTGCAGCCTGTCGGGATGTCGGCAGAAGGAGCGCCGACGATGATGTCCGGGATGCCGTCGCCATTGACGTCGCCGGCTACCCCGATCCGGGCGCCGAACCCGCGCCCCGCTTGGCCCACCTGCGGGTCGGGATTGTTGATCTGATAGAGGAGGTGCCCCGTAGAGCCCTCGTAGACGAACACCTTGCCCTGGTTGGCGTTGCATCCAGGCGTGCCCAACGTGCAGGCATTGCCCGCAGCGGTGACGTTCTCGCCCGGCGCTCCCACGGCAATGTCGTCCCTGCCGTCTCCGTTCACGTCCCCGATGACCGAAATGTAGAAGCCGAAGTTGGCATTGGCCTGGGGCTCAGGCGAATTGATCTCGTAGCGTACGGTGTGATCGGCGCCGTTGATCAACGTCAGCTCACCAGCGTTCGGGAGGCCGTTGATGGTCGCGTTGTAGCTGGTGGCGAAGAGGTCTTTCACGGGATCGCCGAGATTCGCGACCTCGATTCGCTGGCCGAAGAGGAGGTTGGCCTGCGAGTCTGGAGCTTCGACGCTGAACACGTTGTACGGCGTATCTGCCGTCGCCGCGAATGCAGCGGGGACGCAGACCGCGACCAGTACCGAGGTCAGGATGGCGAGCCGACGAGGCCGTCGAACGTGACAACCGAAGGACCAGCGGAAACGGTTCATCGTTCTCCCTCTCTGGCGCGAATCTGTTCGGGTGAGCAAAACGGCGGCATCAGTCCTGTTCAGACCGCTCGCGGCCCAAGCTACTAGCGGGAGAAGCCCGAACCAATAACTGCACGACACATCTAGATAAGTGGTTGATCAGCGGGAATTGCAGAACCCAGGCGCCCTGCGCCCGTATCTTAAGTCCGATGAGCCAACAAATTGCGGATGCAGCGCGTCTCTGCTCGCCGACATTGATTGGGCGCGATCGGGAGATGGCCCTTCTGCGTGAAGCGGTAGGCCATCCGCCGGCGCTAGTCCTCGTCGAGGGCGCGGCCGGAATCGGCAAGAGCCGGCTCGTGCGTGACGCGGTCTCTTCCCTCGCGGTCGGGGGCTCGCGCGTCCTTCTCGGACACTGTCACCGGGTGCGGGATCCGTTTGTGCTCGGCCCGATCGTCGAGGCGCTCCGGCGAGCGAACGACGAACCACCAAGTCGTCCCCTAAGTCCGGTCGTCGGGGCCCTCCGACCTCTCTTGCCGGAGCTGGCGGGCATGCTCCCCGCGGAGCTCGCGCCAATCGGGGACGTGAGAGCTGAGCGCCACCGCGTGTTCAGAGCGCTCCGCGAGCTGCTCGACGCGTTCGGTCCCACCATCTGCGCCTTAGAGGATCTGCACTGGGCTGACGAGGGCACGCTCGAGTTTCTCGCCTTCCTGCTGTCTGAACCCCCAGCCGGCTTGACTCTCGTCATCACCTATCGCGGCGAGGACCTGCGTGCGTCGTCGCCACTACGGACGTTGGCGCCACACCCTTGCGAAGAGATGGTGAACTTGACGATTGAGCTGTCCGCGCTGCCTGCCACGGAAGTGAGACGACTGGTCAGCGCCATCCTCGAGGCTGAGGTCTCGGAGCGATTGGCGCGGGATCTGCACTCTCGGACCGCCGGGAATCCCCTAGCCATCGAAGAAGTCATTCGCATGCTGCGTGACCAAGACCAAATCTTGCTCGACAACGGGCGCGTCACCGGTGCGCTGCCCCGGGTCGGGGTTCCCCCGACGATCCGGGAGTCGGTTCGGGAGCGCCTGGGGGCACTTGACCGCGACGGCCGACTCATCGCTCACTCCGCCGCGGTGCTCGGGATGCCAGCGGACGACAACCTGCTGATCCGGGTGGCCGGCCTGCCACACGCGCGAGCGACCAACGCGCTTTCCCAGGCAGTCTCACGAGGCCTGCTTGAGGAAAAACCGGACGGGCGCTTTGGTTTTCGACATGTGCTGGCGGCGGAGGCGGCGCAAGCCGAGATTCCGGCTCCCGAACGGCGGAGGCTGCACCTGCGCGCCGGCCGCGCTCTCGAGGCCTCACCAGCGCCCCGTCCGCTGGCTCGGTTGGTCCATCACTTCAGGGAGGCGAAGCTCAGTAAGTGGGCGCGCTACGCGGAAGCCGCGGCCGAGGTGGCTATCTCGATGGGGAACGATCGCGAGGCCGCACGTCTGCTCGAGGAGGTGCTCTCGGTGCCAGGGCTACCCAGAGCGGCCCGAATCCGGATGGCGTTGAAGCTCGGCCCGGCTGCGCTCTACAGCGTCTCGCCCCTTGCGGCGATAAACATCCTCCAGCAGACACTCGTCGAGGAAACTATGCCGCGCGTCAAACGCGGGGAGCTGAGATGCTCCCTCGCGCGCCTTCAATCGCACGCCGGCGATCCGTCGTGGCGTGAGCAGATGATTCGAGCGGTCGAAGAGCTCGCGCGCCGACCCGACCTGGCCGCCCTCGCCATGGCCCACCTCGCCTGGCCGACAATGGCAGGAGGAAACCTGGAGGACGACCTGGGCTGGCTTGCACGCGCGGTGGACGCCGCCGCGCGAGCGGATCATCCGACCGTCAAACGAGCGGTCGACGCGCAGCGGGCGGCGATCTTGCTTTCCGTCGGAGACCCGAGCGGATGGGGCCCCGTTACCCAGGTCCCCCAACCCGCGGCCTCGACCGAAGAAAAGGCGCAGCTACTCCGGAACTATCACTCGCTTTCGGTGGTGGCCCTCAACCTCGGCCACTACCGACGAGCCGAGTCGTTTCTCGCCGAGGCGCTTCGCATCGACGACGAGCTTGAACACGTCTCGTGGGGTCCCTGGCTCCAAAGCACGAGGATCGCGCTGGACTGGCGAGCGGGGCGGTGGCAGGGACTCGAGTCCAGGGTCCGAGAGCTCCTGGAGGCCATGCGTGCGCGGCCCGCGCTGGCTATGGGCAACGAGCTGAACCTCGGTTCGCTGTTGCTCGCTCGCGGTCGGGTGCAGGATGCCGAGCGGATCTTCGCCGGCGCCCTCGAGGTGGCCCGACACCGAGGTTGGATGTCGACGCGCGTACTGGCCACAGCAAAGCTCGCACTGATTCGTCTCGCCGAAGGGGACTCGCACGCCGCTGGTCAGATGGCCGCCCTAGGACTAGACATAGTGCGGCGCAAAGGAATCTGGGTATGGGCGCGGGACCTGGCGCCCGTGGCCGTCCATTGCCTACTCGCCTCTGGCGAGTTGGAGAAGGCCGAAGATCTCGCGCAGGAGTTCACAGACGGGCTGCGCGACCGGGATGCCCCCGCGGCCCGAGCCGCAAGTGCCCTATGCCAAGGGTCCGTGTTGCAGGCACACGGCCGCCACGACGCTGGAACGCGCGCGCTGAACCGAGCCGAGCGACTCTACAGCGAGCTGCCGTCCCCCTATGAGGCGGCTCGAGCAAGGGAGCGGCGAGCGCACTGCTTGCTTGGCCACGGTGACAAGCGAGGAGGCGAACTCCTGCTCGATGCGCTGCAGACCTATGACGGCCTTGGAGCGACCTGGGACGCGAGTCGGGCTCGGGCTGAACTCAGAGCCCGGCGACTGGATCCCCGGGCGCCCGTTCGCGGGCGGCCTATGGCACATGGAGACACGCTCTCTCCCCGTGAAGCCGAGGTCGCCCACCTGGCGGGCATGGGCAGACAGAACCGCGAGATAGCCGAGGCGCTGTTTCTCTCGCCGCGCACGGTCGAGGCTCACATGGCGTCCGTGCTGCGCAAGCTCGGTGTTGATTCAAGGCAAGACCTGGCACCGATCGCGCTGGAAGACGCGGCTCGGACAGAGAATTAGGTCGCGCCCAAAGCCGGGGGCGCCTCGGCTTCTAAGCTGTCGCGCGATGCGTTGCCTGGTGATCAAGCTCGGGTCGAGCATCGTCGCGGACGAGCGCGGCGAGGTGCGCGCCGACGTGCTCGGACGGATCTGCGATGAGGTCGCCGTGCTCCACGGCGAGCGCCGGGAGGTGGTCATCGTCACCAGCGGTGCGATCGCGCGGGGGATGGGGGTGATGGGGCTCGGAATGCGACCGCGGGCCATGAACGAGCTCCAGGCCGCGAGCGCCGTCGGCCAGGGCAAGCTCTACCAGGTCTACGACGAGCTCCTGCAGGCCCGCGGGGTCCCGACCGCGCAGGTGCTGCTGACCTTCTTCGACATGAGCGCCCGCACGCACTACCTGAACGCCCGCGGGACGCTCCGCAAGCTGCTCGAATGGCGCGTCGTGCCCGTCATCAACGAGAACGACACGACCACGACCGACGAGATCTCCTTCGGCAATAACGACTTTCTCGCGGCCCAGGTTGCGATCCTCCTCGGTGCCGACCTGCTCCTCATGCTCACCGATGCGGCGGGGGTGTACACGGCCGATCCCCATGCCAACCCCGGTGCCGAGCTCGTGCCCACGGTGGAGGAATTCGAGGCGCTCGAAGGGCTCGAGATCGGACACAACACTTCCATCCTGGGCACGGGCGGGATGCGCTCGAAGGTCGTCGCGGCGGAGATGGCTACTGCCGCCGGGATCCCCGCCGTGGTGGCGAGCGGCCTCGTTCCCGGGACGATTCACGCCGCCGCTGCGGGCGAGCCGGTGGGCACGCGCTTCGCTCCGCGTGAGGGGAGGTACTCGAGCTTCAAGCTCTGGCTCAAGTACGCCAAGCCCGCGCGCGGGCGCGTCCTCGTCGACGCGGGCGCGGCGCGGGCGTTGCGCGAAGGGGGCACGAGCCTGCTCCCCGTCGGCGTCGTTGACGTCAAGGGGGAGTTCGACGCCGGCGATGCGGTTGACGTCGCCTACGACGGGCAGGCGGTGGGTAAGGGCATCTGCAACTACTCGGCGGGCGAGCTGCGCAAGGTCTGCGGGCTCAAATCCCGGGAGGTGCGCGAGCTCCTTCCCAGGGCCAGCGCCGAGGCGGTGCACCGCGATTACTTCGTGCTTGAATGATGTGACGATGGCCACTACCGCAATCTCAGTCGCTGACACCTGCGCCGCCGCCAAGCGCGCGTCGCGCGTGCTCGCCACGCTCGGCTCGGGCACCAAGGACGCGGCGCTCGAGGCGATCGCCGCAGCGCTGATCGCGCACACGGCCGACATCCTCAAGGCGAACGCCCGCGATCTCGAGGCCGCGGTGGAGACCGGCGTGGCACCGCACCTGATCGATCGGCTCGCCCTCGACGAGGGGCGCGTCGCGACGATTGCGGCCCAGGTGCGCGACATCGCGGCGCTCCCGGACCCCGTCGGCGAGGTCATCTCCGGCTCGCGGCTCGCGAACGGGCTGGACATGCGCAAGCTGCGGGTGCCGCTCGGGGTGATCGCGGTGGCGTACGAGGCCCGGCCCAACGTGACGATCGACGCCGCCGCCCTGTGCCTGAAGTCGGGCAACGCGATCGTCCTGCGGGGCTCGAGCATGGCGACGAACTCGAACGCCGCACTCGCGGGGATCGCGATCGAGGCCGCCGAGTCGGCCGGCCTGCCGGCGGGAGCGATGGCCCTCGTGGCCGGCGGGGGCACCGATGAGCTCACCGAGCTCGCGACCCAGACGGGCGTCGTCGATCTCATCATCCCTCGCGGCGGCGAGCGACTGAAGGCCGCGCTCAAGGGCGTCGCCACTGTCCCCGTGATTTACGCGGCGTCCGGCAACTGCCACGTCTACGTCGACGCCACTTCCGACCTTGAGGCCGCCGAGGCGATCGTTATCAACGCCAAGGTCCAGAAGCCGAGCGTGTGCAATTCCGCCGAGAAGCTGCTTGTGCATGCAGATGTAGCGGAGGCGTTCCTCCCGCGCGCGCTGGCCGCCCTGGCGGCCGCTGGAGTGGCGCTGCGCGGCGACGAGCGGGCGCGCGCCGCCGCCGGAGGGGCACCGGTACGCGAGGCCAACGATGCCGACTGGGACACCGAGTACCTGGCCCTCGAGCTCGCGGTCGGCGTCGTCGACTCCGTTCAGGAGGCGATCGACCACATCAATCTCCACGGCTCCGGCCACTCCGAGGCGATCGTGACCCGCGACACCGAGGCGGCGCGGGCGTTCCAGCTCGGCGTGGACGCCGCCTGCGTCTACGTCAACGCCTCAACACGGTTCACCGACGGCGGCGAGTACGGGATGGGTGCCGAGATCGGCAACTCCACCCAGAAGCTCCACGCGCGCGGCCCCATCGGCCTACGCGAGCTGTGCACCTTTAAGTACCTGGTCGAGGGCTCGGGCCAGATCCGTCCCTAGCTCCTCCGTGCGCATCGGCGTCTTCGGCGGAACCTTCAACCCGCCACATCTCGGTCACCTCGTGTGCGCTCAAGAGGCGTACGTTCAGCTTGGCCTCGACCTCGTCATGCTCGTCCCGGTGTTCACCCCGCCCCATAAGGCGCTCGAGCACGACCCCGGGCCCGGGGAGCGACTCGAGTTGTGCCGGCTCGCCGTCGCGGGCGACGAGCGGTTCGCCGTGTCCACGCTCGAGACCTCGAGAGCGGGACCGTCATACACGGTAGATACCCTTAGGGAGCTGCACGCGAAAGAGCCAGACCACGAGCTGTTCCTGATCCTCGGCGGGGATGTCGCCGCGGGTCTACCTCGCTGGCGCGCTCCTGAGGTAGTCGTGGCTCTGGCCACGCCGGCGGTCGCCAACCGCCGGGGGACCCCACGCGCGCGAGCGGTGGCAGGGCTCAGCGAGCTGCCCGGAGGCGCGCGCGCACGGTTCTTCTCGATGCCGTGGATTGGCGTCTCCTCGACGATGATCCGGCGGCGGGTGAAGGCTGGCCAACCAATCCGCTACCTCGTGCCCGACGCGGTAGCGGCCTACATCGAAACGAAAGGGATGTACCGCTGACTCTGACTCCAGAAGACATCGCCCGTGCCATCGCCTCTTACGCCGAGGACCGCAAGGCGCTCGAGATCGTCGAGCTCGACCTCCGCGAGGTGATCGGCTACACCGACTACTTCGTGATCTGCTCAGGCCGCACCGATCGCCAGGTCAAGGCGATTCACGACGCGATCCACGCCGGAATGAAGAACGACCACGGGATGCTGCCGCGCCGCGTCGAGGGGCTCCCCGAGGCCCGCTGGGTACTGATGGACTACCTCGACGTCCTCGTCCACGTCTTCACCCCGGACACCCGCGAGTATTACCGGCTCGAGCAACTGTGGGGGGAGGCCCCCGCTCGCACGCTGGGCACTCCGGCTACAGCGACGCCATGAGCTTCGGCGCCACTTCCTTCTTGCGGCTCATCACCCCGGGGAGCTCGATGGTGCTGTCGGTGCTCGCGACGCCGAACGTCCGCGCCACGGCGGCGACATCGCCGGCGACGAGGAGGTCGGTGCCCTTGCTGAGGACGTCGGTGATCATCAGGGCATAGAGGAGGTAGCCCCGATCCTCCTGGCGCCTCCGCATGGTCTCGAGCAGCTCGCCGGAGCGCTCGAGCAGATCCTTGCCGACCACCTCGATCTGGGCGATGCAGATCGCGTGGTCTCCGCGGACCTGGTACTCCTTGGCGTCGCGGGAGATGATCTCCTCGGCACTGACCTCGGAGACGTCGGCGGTGGCCTCGAACATCTGGCGACCGAACTCCATCGTGTCGACCGCGAGCACGCGCTCGAGGTACTCGATCACCGCGTGGTCGCGCTCGGTGGTAGTGGCGGAGTTGAGGATCACCGTGTCCGAGAGGATCGCGCCCAGGAGCATGAGCGCGGCGGGCCGGCTTGGCTCCATGCCGTTCTGGCGGAAGCGCTCGATGACCAGGGTTGCCGTCGAGCCCACCGGGTCGAAGGTGGCCTTCACGGGGACGCGCGTCTCGATTGAGCCGATGTGGTGGTGATCGAGGATCTCGACGATCTCGGCCTGCTCGATCCCGGCCACGCTCTGTCCCTCCTCGGCGTGATCGACGAGGATGACGCGACGGCGCGGCGGTGCGACGAGATCCGAGCGGGTGACGAGCCCCACCGGCCGCCGGTCGGCGTCGACGACGATCGCGGCGCCGTAGTGGATCTCCTTGATCTGCTCGGAGACGTCGACGAGCAGGTACCCGGTGTTGACGGTCAGCGGGTCTCCCTCCATGAACGCGCTGCACGGCGCGGCGAGGGTGATCATCCGACCCGAGACGTAGGTATCCAGCGGCGAGACGACGACCGCCGTACTACGCTCGCGGGCGAGCGCGAGGATCTCGTCGTCGGGCGTCGAGGAGTTGCTCGTGACCAGGAGCGCGGCACCGAGCTCGATCGCCAGCCGCTGAGCGTCGGAGCGGTTGCCGAGCACCACCACATCGCCATCCGAGATCCCGCTGGGCGTGCCGACGTCCATCGCGTGGACCCATACGCGCCCGGACAGGCGCTTGTCCTCCCCGGAGATGAGCTTGCCCTCGAGCACGTCGACGATCGCCCGCACGAAGGTGGGCGCATCGCGCAGCGTCGAAGTCTGGCGCGACTCCCGGATGTAGCGTCGCGCGAGGGCGCGCTCGTCGACCACCCCGACCAGGGCGCCGAGCTCGTCGACGATGGAGACGAGGCCGAGGTTCGCCCGCGCCATCGCGAGGCCCGCGTCACGGATCGGCTCGTCCTGGCCGGTGACCGGGAAGTCGGTCTGCATCACGTCGGAGGCGCGGAGCATCACGTGCGTCAGGAGCGTGGGCTCGGGGGTGCCGCTGCGCTCGAGCACCCAGCGTGTCTGCGCGTTGAGGTCGCCGAGGCGCACGGGGACGTAGTCGTTGCCTGAGTCGAGCCGGCCCTTAAGCTCGGCATAGCCGATCGCCGACGCGATCGAGTCGGTGTCGGGGTTGCGGTGGCCGGTTACGTAGATCCTGGACACGCCCGCGACTACTTGTGGTGGCGTCTGCGGTAGGGGCGGAGCTCACGGAGCATGGGTGCCAGGCTAGCCTAACCGCGACGGCACGGCGGTTGCCGTGACCGTCGATTTCAGGAGACGAGTGCGCTGCGGTCAGAAGGGGACCACACCACGTCCTGGGGCCTCGGCGAAGGTGGCGGCGAGCTATGTCCGAGCGTTGCGGGGGCCACCGGGTTACACCGCCGCCGCCCACCAACACTCGAAACATGCCTGTTGGCGGCCTCGGCTATTACCCCTGGCTACCCGGGGGATAGCTCCGAGCAGCCGTGGCCGGGAAGCACGACGGAATTGGCTGGGCGGTGGTCCCCTGAGCGAGAAGCACCTGACCGTTTGGCATCTGCCTGGCGGCCAGGAAGCCCTGGTCTCCGGCCGGGATCCCCACGTTGCTCACGGTCATTGTCTGGCTCATCGATGCTTGGCCTGCGGACACCGGCTCAAACGTCGCCGCCGTGCACCCGGCCTCGATCGGGACCACGGTCTCGCGGATGCCCAGCTGGGCGAACCTGGCGTTCAGCGCGGGGATCCCCGTCGCGAGATCAGTCAGTGACACGGTGACCGTGCCGTCAGCATTCTGCGTGAACGCGTAGGCGGGCGGAGCGTTGGATGTCGCGCTCGCTACGAGCACGACGGCGGCAATAGCTACCGCGAGTACCGCTGCGCCAGCGCTCGCAGCGAGCGGGCGTGGCCTGCGCTTGGGCATCAGGACACGGAGCTCGACGCGATCGGCGCCGTGCCGATCCACGAGATGGCTCCAGATCGCATCTTCGAAGCTACTCATCGTTGGTTCCTCCTTTTCGTAGACGGGCGCGCGCCCGGAACAGCCGGACGCGCAGCGCCCCTGGTGAGACATCGAGCGCCCGAGCGGCGTCCCGTGGAGCCATCCCCTCAAGATCAACAAGCTCGATCGCGGCCCGTTCTAGCTCGGGGAGTCGCGCTGCCCGTTTCAGCAGCTCGCGCCCGGCGCGTTGCGCGTCGATCCGCTCAGCAAGATCCTCGAGCTCATGGTCCTGCAGCGCCACCTGGCCAGCAACACGATCAAAGACCAGGCGACCGGTCGCGAGCTCGGCTTGGTGCTGAGCGTAGACCGCCCGCGCAATCGCGATCAACCACGCCCGCGAGCTGCCGCGCCCCTCAAAGGTGTGGATCGACGCGATCGCTCTGACGAACGTCTCGGACGTCAGATCAGCACGGTCTGGGGATCCGTCGATCGTCGGGCGAAGAAACCGCCCACCGCTCCGACATTCGACCGGTACAGCACTTCGAACTGAGCGGTTCTCAATCGGCCAGAGGCCCCCGCTCGTCGCTCAATCTCAGATGCGCTCACACCTCTTAAGTTAAGTGCGCGATCGGCATCGGCGCGTTACAAGAAGTTCGTGGGCATCAACCTCCTCTCGAGCGCTCTGCTACTCAGCTCAGGCGGTGGCGCCGACCTCGCGCACCTCGCAGCGCTCGACGGCGGCGCCGGCCTGCGGGCTGGAGCCGGGGCCGAAGCGATCGGCGAACGCGTGGGCGTCCTCGCTGGTCTTCCAGATTGTCAGCGAGAGGCCGCGACCGTGCTCGTTGCCGGTTAGCCATGTGCCGGATAGGAATCCTGGCATTGCTTTGATCGCGGGGACTAGGTGGTTGCGCAGCCCGTCGAGCCCCGCCTGCGCGTCGACGCCTTCGACGTTTACCTCGATTAGCACGGCACGCATCTCTTCCTCCCTTGTCGGTTGTCGTGTGTGCGCCGATCAGCGGCTGGCGCTCCGCGCCGTGCGCCGCCCCGCGCCTGTAGTGCAGCGGCCGGCACGGGATCAGGCGGGAAAAGCCGAGCCGGGAAAGCCTGTGGCCGGGTGGATCTCGTAGCTGAAGATCCCGGCTTGGACCCCCGGGTCTGAATCGAGAGTCCGGCTGACCTCATCTGCCGAGGCATCAAAAACGCCGATTCCTGCCCAGTCGGAGTCATCGCGCGCTGGCAGCACGAGCATGAGCACACCGTCGGCCTGCAGCGCCATGTTGCGCCGCCCGTGCTCCCAGACGATCGCGGCGTGCTCGGACGGGTCGTAGCGCGCGGTCTTGAGCAACAACGCCACCGTGTAGGCCCGGGCGTCCGCGATCCGCCGATGCATGAACTCGTCGGTGATAGTCGGAAGCTGGCGGCCGGCGACGTGGTCGCGGTCGGTCAAGGCCGGGTCGAGCGGATGAGCGGCGGTCATCGTACCGCTCCTCTTGACAGACCTATGACGTGCCCCTCGGGATCGGCGAAGAATGCGAATGTCAGCCCGAACTCGGGGATCTCGCTCGGCTCCATGATCGTCTGTCCGCCGAGCTCCTCGGCCTTCTTCAGATACGCCGCGGGATCGTCGACCTCAACGTAGAACGTCACCTGGCCCGGTCGAACAGGCCGCCGTAGAACCGCTGGAGTGCTGCACCGTCGTTGCCGGTCACTTCAAACCACGCGACTGCTGGGGTTGCCATTAGCCTCGCTCCTTTCCTGTTGGTGTCGAGATCGCGAACGCACTGCGGCTCGTAGCCGTCATCTGCTCGTCCCGTCGCCCTCCTGAACTGCCTGGGCGTAGCGCTCAAGCAGCAGCCCCCACCCGCCGGCGGAGTCCACGTCGCGGCGAAGACTTTCGCCGCCTTCCACGTAGCGCTCAAAGCCCCGATGCTCGAGCGTCACCCGAGTGGTCTCGGTGCCTTCGGCGTCGAAGCGCACCTCGACCTCGCTGCATTGCGCTACGTCGGGCTCGTATTGCCACTGCGGCGTCAAGAGCCAAGCTAGCCGCACCCGCGACGGTGGATCCCAATCGAGCACCCGGCCCCAGTCAGTCTGGGTGCCGTCGCGGGCGAGCGCATAACAGCGCCCACCGAGAAACGGCTCGATCACCGCGTCCGCCGGCGTCGGACCGACGTGGTGGGCAGGGGGCCACCAGCTCGCGATGCCCTCCGTGAACACCACAAACGCCCGCTCCGGTGAAGCCTTCACGGTCACGGTGCGGCGCACCGGCGAAAGCGTCGCTCGCTCAGCCATCCGAGTCAGCTCCCCGCTCCGCCTGGTCTCGAAAGCCGGCCAGCGCCTGATCCCAGAACGCCTGAAAATACGCCTGCAGGTCCGCCAGCGCCCGCGGGTCAGCGCGATACACGCGACGGGTGCCCACCGCCTCATCCACGACCAGGCCCGCCTGCTTGAGCACCTTCAGATGCTGGGAAACCGCCGGCCGGCTCACGGGCAACCCCCTAGCCAACTCCCCCACCGCGCACGGCGTGGCCACGACCGCCTCGAAGATCGCCCGTCGCGTCGGATCACCCAGCGCCGTCATCGCAGCCGATGCGTCAGTCGCCACTAACCGCAAGCGTAGACTTACCACTTGGGGATGTCAAGCTAGGCTAACGAGTTCCCCAGCCCTCCAGCACGGCTTCGAGCGAACGGCCTTCCGCGGGTTTCTCGCCGTGATCGGACCTCTCAGTTGCTGCCAGTCGCGGCAGGACATCCGGTCGCCACCGACGCGGGTCCCCCGTCTGCGCGGCAAGTAGGTGCCTCAGTGCACTCCGGTTCTGCCGCTCGCGCACGCCGCGATATGAACGCACGACTCCGGCCACGCCTTCATCTTGACAGGCGATGTCTATGGTTCTCCCCGTGCGCGTTGAATTCGCTTGCGCTGTTGAATTCGCTGGTGCTCCTTCAATTTCAATTGGCGCGGATGCGGTCGCGTCCGGTGACTGCGTTCCAGTTGATCCGTGCAATGCGTAAGCTCGAGCCCGAGCGCCCACCGAGCTTCTGGCGTGTGGCGTCCGAGCTCCGCGCCGAGCTCCGCGATCGCCCCCAGCTCCCGCCCGGCGATCTGCGCTTCAGCCTCGCGCGCACGCACCGCCTGCAGCGCGACACGCTCCGGATGATGCTCGAGCACTACGAGCGCTACGGCCCGGTGTTCACCGTCCGTGCCCTCCACCGTCCCCTCGTCGTCCTCATCGGACCCGAGGCGAACCACTTCGTGACCGTCTCGGGCGCGGATAACTTCAGCTGGCGCAAGGGCATGTTCGGCGAGTACCTGGCGCCGCTCATCGGCGACGGGCTCATCACCACCGACGGCGAGTATCACGACCGTGCCCGGCTCATCATGATGCCCGCGTTCCATCGCCGGCGGCTGGACGCGGCCGTCGCGGTGATGCTCGACGAGGCCGGTCGTGCGCTCGCGGACTGGCGGCCGGGCCAGGCCGTCGACCTCTACCAATGGGTCCGCGATCTCGCTATGACCATCGCCATGCGCGCGGTGGTGGGGCTCGACCCGGGCGAGGCGGGCGTCGGCCGCGAGGCGGCGGCCCTGTTCGAGCGTGTGCTCGCCTTCACCAACGCAGAGGTGTGGGCGACGCTCCTGCGGGGACCGGGTACGCCGTGGGCCCGGATGCAGTCGGCGCGGCGTGACCTCGACGAGATCATCTACGCAGAGATCGGGCGCCGGCGCCAATCGGGCGCCTCGGGCGAGGACATCCTCTCGATGCTCATCGAGGCACGCGAGGAGCCCGACCGAGCCGGTCGCTCCGGCGCCGACGGTGCCGGACGCACCGCGTTCTCCGATACCGAGCTCCGTGACCAGCTCCTGCACATGCTCTTCGGCGGCCACGACACCTCCTCGTCAACGCTCGCCTTTCTCCTCTACGAACTCACGCGACACCCCGCCGTGGTCGCGCGCGTGGTCGCCGAGCAGGACGCCGTGCTCGGCGGGCACGCCCCCACGGCCGAGCAGCTCATGAACGGGCTGCCCGAGCTCCGGATGGCGGTGGAGGAGACGCTCCGTCTCTACCCGCCCGTGTGGATGGGGCCCCGACTGGCGGTCAAGTCGTTCGAGTTCGGTGGCCACCACGTCCCCGCCGGCACCCACGTCATGCACTCCTCGTGGGTGACCCACCACCTGCCCGAGGTGTTTCCCGACCCGGAGGCGTTCGTGCCCGAGCGCTTCACCCCGGAGGCGCGTCGCGCGATCCCGCGCGGCGGCTACCTGCCCTTCGGCGGCGGGCAGCGGATCTGCATCGGCAAGCGCTTCGGCCAGCTCATGGTCGAGGCCATCGCGACGGCGATGCTCCAGCGCTTCCGGCTCGAGCTCCAGGCCGGCTACGAGCTCCGGCTCGAGAAGCTCCCCACCCTCAGCCCCGGCAACGGGATGCCGATGGTCGTGCGCGAGCGCAGATCGGTGGCCCCGGGGCTTGAGACTACCTCGCGCACGACCGCGCCGACCGTCGCCTGAACCGCATGGTTTCCGTCGATCAGGCTCGCGCCCTCGCGCTCGCGCTCGCCGAGGCGGTCGAGGAGGACCACCACGGCCGGCCGTCGTTCCGGGTGGGCGGAAAGATCTTTGCGACGCTGTGGGACGACGAGCACATGAACGTGATGATCGATCCCGACGCGGTCCGCACCGCCGTCCAGGCCGAGCCGGAGGCGTGCGCAGAGCGGTGGTGGGGCAAGCGGCTGGCGGCCGTGCAGGTGGCCCTGGCGCACGCCGATGCCGATCTCCTCTCCGACCTGCTCGCCGATGCGTGGGAGCGGCGGGCGCCGAAGCGGCTGCTGGGGTGAGGCTAGGTGTCGGCGGCCGGTGAACGTAGGATGTCGGTGACCAGATGACCACGACCGGCTATCCCACCGGAGTTCCCACCTCCGAAGCTGAGTGGCGCGAGGCGTACGGACGCATCCCCGAGCGCTCGGCGCCCTTCACCACGCTCTCGGGCGAGTCGATCCGGCCCCTGTACACCGAGCGCGACCTGCCCGCCGACGCCGAAGCCTCGATCGGGCTGCCGGGGCAGTTCCCCTTCATCCGCGGCATGTATCCCTCGATGTACCGAGGGCAGCTGTGGACGATGCGCCAGTTCGCCGGCTTCGGCACCGCGCACGAGACCAACGAGCGCTTCCGGTACCTCCTCGATCACGGGCAGACGGGGCTCTCGACCGCCTTCGACATGCCCTCGCTGATGGGGCACGACTCCGACCACCCGCGTTCGCTGGGCGAGGTGGGACGCGAGGGGGTGGCGATCGACACCGTGGTCGACATGGAGACCCTGTTCGGAGGGATTCCCCTCGGCGACGTGACGGTCTCGATGACGATCAACGCGCCGGCGGCGATCATGCTCGCGTTCTATGTGGTCGTGGCCGAACGGCAGGGCGTCCCGTGGGACCGCCTCGGCGGCACTATCCAGACCGACATCCTCAAGGAGTACATCGCCCAGAAGGAGTGGTGCTTCCCGATCGACCCGGCTATGCGCCTGCTCACGGACATGGTCGAATGGTGCTCGCGGGAGATGCCGCGCTGGCACCCGATCTCGATCTCGGGCTATCACATCCGCGAGGCCGGTTCGACCGCCGCCCAGGAGCTCGCCTTCACGCTCAAGGACGGCCTGACCTACGTCGAGCACGCGGTCGCGCGGGGCCTTGACGTGGACGACTTCGCGCCGCGGCTGTCGTTCTTCTTCAACGCCCAGATCGACTTCTTCGAGGAGATCGCCAAGTACCGCGCGGCGCGGCGGATCTGGGCCCGGGAGCTGCGCGACACCTTCGGAGCGAAGAACCCGAAGTCGTGGATGATGCGCTTCCACACGCAGACTGCGGGCGTGTCGCTGACCGCCCAGCAGCCCCTCAACAACATCGTCAGGACGGCGATCGAAGCCCTGGCGGGGGTCCTCGGCGGCACCCAGTCACTGCACACCAACTCCTATGACGAGGCTCTGGCGCTACCGACCGAGGAGGCGGTGCGGATCGCCCTACGCACCCAGCAGATCATCGCCCACGAGACCGGGGTGACGAACACCATCGATCCGCTCGGCGGGGCGTACTTCGTCGAGGCGCTGACCGATCGCCTCGAGGAGCTCGCGTACGACTACTTCCACAGGATCGACCACCTCGGGGGCATGGTCCAGGCGGTCAAGGAGGGCTTCCCCCAGCGCGAGATCGCCGATGCCTCCTTCGACCTTCAGCGCGAGATCGACAGCGGCCGCCGCATCGTCGTCGGCGTCAATGCCTTCGCCGAAGGCGATGACGGCCAGACTTCCCTCTGGCGCATGGATCCCGCGCTCGAGCGCAGGCAGATCGACAGCGTGCGCGCCGTCAAGGCCGCCCGTGACGGCGTCGCCGTGGACGCCGCGCTCTCCGACCTCAAGGACGCCGCCGTCGCCGGGCACAACCTGATGCCCCTCCTCGTCGACGCCGCGCGCGTCCACGTCAGCGAAGGGGAGATCGTCGAGACCCTGCAGCAGGTGTGGGGCGACTACCGCGAACAGCCGATGTTCTGAGCCGGTGCCAGGGCCCCCCTTCGATCCGCGGACGCGTCCCGTGACGCGGTCGCGCTCGGAGCTGCGGAGCCTTGCCCGCCGGACCCTCAAGGAGCTGATCCACGGGGAGAAGGACCTCGAAGACGAGGTCGAGTCCGCGGCACGTAAGGTCTTCCGGTCCCGGGTGGCCCTCGGGATTGTGGCCCTCTCGATCCTGTCAGCCTTGGCGGGCTGGCGCGCTTCGGTGTTCGACGAGCAGTCGAGCTCGAGCACGGCGACCTATCATGAGGAGCTCCTGGTCCAGCAACAGCGCGAGCAGGAGCACGAGGCGGCAATCTCACGCGACCTGAGGCGCGGGGACTGCTGGACCGGGCCCGGCGCCTGGATCGGCGTGACCCGAGGATCGCCTTCAACTACGCCGAGGATCTGGTGCTCCTCGGCGGCCGGTGGAAGCAGGCGTACGACACGGCGACAACGCTCGAGGCGAGCGTAGGCGTATACGCGCTCGAATCCTTGCAGAACGTTCTCGAGACGCCGCTCGGACGGCGTCACCGGGACGTCATCTCGGCCGCCAAACAGTACGTCGTGGCGGCGCTTTCCCGTGGTAGCAACGTGGCCGGGACCGACGGCAATCCGCCGGTCCTCTCCCCGGGCGGAGCGCCGTCGCTCGACGCGACGCTGTCCAACCACAGCACCGCCAGAGCACGATCACCCCCGCCCAAGTGGAGTTCTTCCTGCTCGGCGGACACGGCTTCGACCCCGGCCACGATCATCTCTACGCCGCCTGGTATCAGCAGGTGCCCGGAGCCGTGGGTACCACCTGGAAGATCCTTCCTCCGAGCTCGGCGGGGGGGCCAACAGGCCCAATTACGGGGCTGAAACCCGCGGACGGGAGACGCCTGTTCGCGCTCAGCTCGGACAGCAGCGAGTGCCTGACCAGTGGCACCTACCGCCTCGAGCTCTACGTCAATGGCGTGCTCGCGAGCCAGACCACCCAGCAGGCGCGCGTGACCTCGCTGGAGCACACGGCCGTGCCGGATATGAACTTCTCGCTGTGCCACCCGAGGGCATGGCGACCCGTGAGGGACTGGACACCCGAGTTGATCGAGGGCTACCAGGCCCCGTCCGGCGCCGCCGCCGCGCTCGTGGTCGACGCAACGCCCGCGGGCCGGCTCTCAGATCCCCCGGCGGCCGTGCTGCACGCGGTGCTGCGCCGCATGGCGGGGACGCTTCCCCGCGGTCTTCACGCGCCCGTCGCAGAAAACGTTGTGTTCGGCGGCTTCTGCAAGCACTACGCGGAGGAGGAGCGCTTTCCCGGCGGCACTCTCGCAGCCGGGATCGGCACCGACGCCAGCGGGCGCGAGCTGATCGGACTGGTCTACGGTCCCGAATCCGCTTTCGCCAATCAGGGGAGCGCCCCGTCGCTGGCCGGCGACATCTTCTTCTCACTGATCAGCTCGCAGGGCTCGTGCTGAGCGACCCGCTCGCTCGCCCGCGGCGGCGACGAGCGGTGCCGTGCGCGGCGGCACGTGGCGCGAGAGCACGATGTAGCTCGTGCAGCGGCGGATCGGCGGGGTGCGCAGGAGCTCGTTGATGAGTTCGCCGCGCCCCGAGACCATGTTGACGCTCATGGAGGGGTAGGGCTCCGCTTGCTCGGCGGCCTGGCGCTCACGGCCGGGCCGCCGAACCGGCGCTCGCTCCCGGACGCCGGGATTCTGCGCAATGTGTCGTCCGGGGCCGCGGCTACATTGCAATCATGCTGGCCGCGACCAGGGAATTCGGCGACGTCGAACTGTCAGACGTCGAGGCCGCGGTGGGAACGCAGTCCTTCAAGCGCGGGCGTGGCTACGCGCGCGGCAGCAAGGTGGTCGCGGTCGAATGGGACGAGAACGCCGAAACCCTGACGGGCTCGGTGCTCGGCCATGGCGCGGTCTACAGCACCAGCGCGTTCTTCGCCGCCGACCGTGACGGCGAGCTGGTGTTCGACGACGGCGAGTGCACCTGTCCGGTGGGACACAATTGCAAGCATGTTGCGGCGATCGTGATCGCCGCCAGTGCCGGGCACTCGAGGCGAGGCCAGCGCCCGCCGCGCCGCGGTGCGACCGAGAAGCCGTCGTGGGAGCGGTCCTTGCGAGGGTTGATCGATGCGCCGATCGCGCAAGCGGCGGGAAACCCGCTGGCCATTGAGCTTGAGCTGCGGCCGGGCGGTCCCGAGCGCCGCCACGCGCCGCGGCTGATGGCACGGCTGATGCGGCCTGGCGCCCGCGGCGGCTGGGTCAACGGCTCGCTGGCGTGGAGCGGGCTCGATTCGTGGCATGTCCAGAACGGCGATTATCGGCTCGATCACGTAGCGCTCGTTCGCGAGCTGTACGCCGTTTACCGCGCGCGTGAGGGACGGTCCGGCTACTACTACAGCTACGGTGCCGACAAGACGCTTGATCTGAGTGGCTGCGACAGCCCCCAGCTATGGTCGCTGTTGGACGAGGCGGATCGGCTCGGACTAGCCTTGGTCCACGGGCTCCCGGGCCTCGGCGAGGTGCGGCGCCCCCAGCGGGGCAAGCTGGTGATCGACGTCACGCGTCAGGGCGACCCGGGATCGCTTGTGACCGCGGCGATCCACGTTGACGGGGATGACGCGGGCGCCGTCGAGCCGCTGCTGTTCCTCGGTTCCAGTGGACACGGCGTGGTGTGCGCTGAGTCCATCGAGACCACCGACGACCTCGATGCCGAGAGGCGGCGGCTGCGGCTCGTGCGTCTAGCCAAGCCTGCGGCTCCGCAGCTGCAGCGGATGGTCCTCGACGGTGAGCGCCTGGAGATCCCGCCCGGTGAGCTGGACCGCTTCGCCGGGGAGTTCTGCCCCGCGCTGCGCAACGTCGCCACGGTGGTGTCCTCGGACGGATCGTTTACTCCGCCCGAAGTCTCCGCGCCGATGCTCGTGCTGCGGGCGAGCTACGGCGTGGAGCATGCCGTCGAGGTCGGATGGGAGTGGGCCTACCAGGTTGGCGACAGGCGGCAGGCGGCACCACTTGGCATCAACGGCGGCGGACCGGGGTTTCGTGATCTCGAGGCTGAGCGCAGGATCCTCGCCGACGCCGTTCTCACCGGAACGGGCCTCGAGCGCCTTGGCCTGCTCGACGATGCTGGACGTCCCGCTCACGCTCCGGCGGTCTCGCTCGCCGGAATGAAACCATGCGGCTTACCACCGAGGAGCTGCCCCGGCTCGTGCAGCGGCCGGACATCACGGTCGAGATCGCCGGGCAGCCCGCCGACTACCGCGACGTGGATGAGTCGCTTACCATCGGCGTGTCCACCGCGGCGATCGAGCGAGAGCGCGATTGGTTTGACCTCGGGGTGACGATCAGCGTCGACGGTCGCGAGCTGTCGTTCACCGACGTGTTCGTGGCTCTCGCGGGCGGCGAGTCGCACATGCTGCTCGCGGATGGCGCTCACTTCTCGCTGCTGGCACCCCGGCTGCAGTCGCTCCGGCGGCTGATCGAGGAGGCCAGAGCGTTGACGGAGTTGCCGTCGGCGCCGCTGCGCATCAGTCGTTATCAGGCTGGGCTCTGGGCCGAGCTCGCCGCGCTCGGCGTCGTGACCGAGCAAGCGGAGGCGTGGCAGCGTCAGGTCGATGCCCTGCTCGGGATCGATGAGCTCGGCGAGCACGACCCGCCGGCGTCGGTGACGGCGCCGCTGCGCCCGTACCAGCGCGACGGGTTCCGTTGGCTGGCGTCACTGTGGGAGCTCGAGCTCGGCGGGATCCTCGCCGACGACATGGGGCTCGGCAAGACGCTCCAGGCGCTCGCGCTGATCTGCCACGCCCGTGACCGCGATCCGGGGGTCGGCCCGTTCCTCGTGGTCGCGCCCACCAGCGTCGTAGCGAACTGGGTGCGCGAGGCGGCGCGCTTCGCCCCTGGGCTCGCGGTCGAGGCGGTCACTGACACCCTGGCGCGGTCCGGTCGCTCGGTCGAGGAGGTCGCCGCCGCGGACGTCGTCACGACGTACACGCTGTTCCGGCTCGACGCCGACGCGTACCGCACGGTGCAGTGGGCCGGTCTGATCCTGGATGAGGCGCAGTTCGTCAAGAATCACCACGCCAAGACTCACCGCTGCGTTCGCCAGTTGGAGTCGCCGTTCAAGCTGGCGATCACCGGCACCCCGATGGAGAACAACCTGATGGAGCTGTGGTCGTTGCTGTCGATCACGGCGCCCGGGCTCTTCCCCGATCCGAAGCGGTTCGCCGAGCAGTACGCGCGACCGATCGAGCGGGGCGGCGACGCCGAGCAACTTGCCCGTCTGCGGCGCCGGATGAAGCCGCTCATCAAGCGCCGTACCAAGGAGCTGGTGGCCGGCGACCTCCCGGCCAAGCAGGAGCAGATCCTGGCCGTGGACCTCCATCCGCGTCACCGCAAGGTGTACGACACGTACCTGCAGCGCGAGCGTCAGAAGATCCTCGGCCTGATCGACGACTTCGACCGCAATCGCTTCACGATCCTGAGCTCGATCACGCTGCTGCGTCAGCTCAGCCTGCATCCGGGCCTCGTCGACGGCCGTTACGACACGGTGCCTTGCGCCAAGCTCGGCTCGCTCGTCGAGCAGCTTGGCGACGTCGTCGGCGGCGGCCACCGAGCGCTCGTGTTCAGCCAGTTCACCGGATTCCTGGCCAGGGTGCGTGATCGCCTCGATCACGAGGGGATTACGTACTGCTACCTCGATGGCCGCACGCGCCGGCGCGATCGCGTAATCGAGCGCTTCAAGCAAGGGGCGGATCCGGTCTTCCTGATTAGCCTCAAGGCCGGCGGGTTCGGCCTGAACCTCACCGAGGCCGACTATTGCTTCCTGCTCGACCCGTGGTGGAATCCCGCCACCGAGGTCCAGGCGATCGACCGTACTCATCGCATCGGCCAGAGCCGCCCGGTGATGGTCTACCGGATGATCGCGCGTGGCACGATCGAGGAGAAAGTCGTCGCTCTCGCGCGCCGCAAGGCCGCGCTGTTCAGCGGGGTCATGGACGAGGGTGATCTGTTCTCGAGCAGCCTCACCGCGGACGACATCCGCGGGCTGCTTGGCTGAATCAACGGTCGCGCCCGGCGCTCGTCCTCGTACCATTCGCCCTGAAGTGGCGACGGCGGGCGAGATCGAGTTCCGCGCCGCCCGCGTGGACGCCGGGCCGGGCGGCGAGCTCGCGCAGGCGATGCGCGAGGAGATCGCGGTCATCTACTACGGCCTCGAGCTCGACGGGCCATCGATGCCCCGCGCGGGTGCGGAGGAGCTCAGCCCGCCCGCAGGCGCCTTCATCGTCGGCTGGCGCGACGACGAGCCGGTGTGCTGCGGCGGTCTCAAGCGCCTGAGCGAGGGCGCCTGCGAAATCAAGAAGATGTACGTCATCCCCAAAGCGCGCGGCCAGGGCGTCGTCCGAACCCTCCTCCACGCCCTCGAGGGCATGGCGCTCGAGCTCGGCTACGACGTGGCCTGCCTCGACACGGGGCCGAAGCAGCTTCGTGCCCGGTACCTGTACGAGGACGAGGGCTACGAGGCGGTCGAGGACTTCAACGGCAATCCCGTGGCGGCGTTCTGGGGGGAAAAGCGGCTCAGGGGTAGCCGGGGACGCGAACGGAGGCTGGCCTAGCCGCCGTGGGGCTCAAGCGGACCCGCGGTCTGCCGCGGTAGGTGACGAGGATCTCCTCGCCGGCCGCGGCCCGCTCCATCCATTCGCCGAGGCGGTTGCGGAAGAGATGGGAGCCGATGGTGATCGGGCCAGTCGGGGAGTGGAGCTGAGGGGACTCGAACCCCTGGCCTACGCGCTGCCAGCGCGTCGCTCTAGCCAACTGAGCTACAGCCCCATTGAAATCGAAGTCGTCAGCAAGGTTAATGCATGCGCGCTGCCCGTTGCGGGGCGGGGTCAGACGGAGATGGATCGCGTGCATCCCAGCGAACCTCGAAGCGGGCAGAAGGAACGCGCGGTCGAGCTCGCCGCAGTAGACGCCGAAGAGATCGACCTCGTCTTCGCTGTATGTAGTGCAGACGTACCCCCGGGTGGAGAACCGCGAAGTGCTGAGATGCACGACGACCACGTCTCCCGCCTTGCTGAGCCTGCCCCATTTGACCTGCACGCGCCACAGCTTGCCGCCGACGTCCAACGCGAGGTCGGCCCGGCCATGCTCGGCCACCGGCTTCAGTACCGGGACGCCCAGCTTCGTCGCGGCGAGCAGGATCGCCGTCTCGGCGACCGCGCCCTTGCGGTTGCTGTCGCCTGAGATGTTCGCCAACTCGTCCAGCACGAACATATGTTCGCACCCGCCCCGGACGGAAACCCCGTCGCTAACTCGGCGGGATGAACTCCGGGACGTCGAGCTCGTCGTCTGTCGGTGCTCGCAGCCCGAGGTCGCGGGGCCGCCGGCCGGCTCCCGAGTCCCGCGGCACGGGGATCCGGCTCGCGCCGCCGTCGACGCGGTCGAGCTCGGCGACCATGCGGGAATGAATGGCCTGGACGTCGCTTAGGAGGCGCTCGGAGTTGGAGCGCAGGGCGTCGCCCATCTCGCGCAGGTTGTTGACGAGCTCCAGCCCCTCCGAGCGGACATCGCCCGCGGCGATGCGCGCCTTAGCGAGAACCTCGAGCGACTGCGCCTTCATCTGGGCGGCGCTGGCCTGGGCCTCCCTCCGAGTGCGAGTGGTGATCTCGAGGGCTTCTGCGGTCGCGGCCGTCTTGACCTGCTCGGCCTCGTTGCGCGTCCGGTCGGCCTCGTCGTGGGCCTTGGCGATGATCGCCAGCGCCTCCGACGCCGCAATGGTCTTCGCGCGTTCGGCCTGCTCGCGAGCGTGGTCAACGATCTCGGCCGCCTCTGCCTCGGCGGCCCGCACGCGATTCTCCGCCGCGCGATCGCCTTCGGCGATCCGTTCTCGCATCCGTGCCTCGGTGCGGAGACGAATGTCCTCCGCCGCCCGCTCGGCGGCGGCGACGATCGTCCCCACCCGGTCGGCGGTGACCGCGGAGCCGGCGCGGCGCCGCTTGGGGGAAGCCGTGGCATTGCTGGCGGTCCCGCCCCGGGGCGGTGGGCTGCCGGCCTCGGCGGCGTCCGGTGGGCTATCGGTGGGTTCTGACATGGCGCCCAATCGTAGTGAGCGGGTCGCGCGCGCACGCAAGAAAGCGGCCAGCCTGCAGCGACTTTCGCGGCGCGCGGTGACGAGGGACGCTCACGCCCGCCCCGGCGAGGGCGCGGGCGCACCCGGGGGCCGCGTGCCGGCGGAGAGTCTCTAACCTCCGATCCGAGATGACTGAGCGGCGGTACGACCCGAAGACGATCGAGCCCAAGTGGCAGGAGGTCTGGGAGCGCGAGCACACCTGGGAGGTGTCCAACGAGCCCGACGGGCGTCCGAAGTCCTACGTGCTCGAGATGCTGCCCTACCCGAGCGGCGAGCCGCACATCGGGCACCTGAAGAACTATGCGCTCGGCGACGCCATCGCCCACTTTCACCGCCGCACAGGCCACCGGGTG
Source organism: Actinomycetota bacterium (assembly GCA_030948875.1). GTDB lineage: Bacteria > Actinomycetota > Thermoleophilia > Solirubrobacterales > Solirubrobacteraceae > Palsa-465. Next base: position 2,880 of record JALYZL010000605.1, on the reverse strand, counting down.
CTGCATCCCATGGGCTACGACGCATTCGGGCTGCCGGCCGAGAACAACGCGATCAAGACCGGCGTGCACCCGCGCGACGCGACGAACCGCTCGATCGCCAGCTACCGCCATTGGTTCCACCGCTGGGGCATCTCAATCGACTGGTCGCGGGAGATCGCAAGCCATGAGCCCTCCTACTACCGGTGGACGCAATGGATCTTCCTGCGCATGTTCGAGCGCGGGCTTGCCTACCGCAAGGAAGCCGCGGTCAAGTGGTGCCCGAACGACCAGACGGTGCTCGCCAACGAGCAGGTGATCGACGGTCATTGCGAGCGGTGCGGGGCGCTCGTCGAGGTGCGTCAGCTCGAGCAGTGGTTCTTCCGGATCACCGATTACGCCGACCGGCTGCTCGACGATCTCGACAAGATCGACTGGCCCCAGCACGTCAAGACGATGCAGCGCAACTGGATCGGCCGCAGCGTTGGCGCGCAGGTGGTGTTCCGCTGCGAGGAGATGGAGATCGACTATCCGGTGTTCACCACGCGCCCGGACACGCTGTTCGGGGCGACCTTCTTCGTGATGGCGCCCGAGCATCCCGACGTGTTCAAGCTGGTGGCGGGGACCGAGCACGAGCGCGCCGTCCACGACTACGTGAACAAGGCGCTCAATGAGTCGTTTGAGGACCGCGGCGCGGCAGAGAAGCCGAAGACGGGAGTCCCCCTCGGGCGCACGGTGACAAACCCGGTCAACGGCGAGCAGATCCCCATGTACGTTGCCGACTACGTGCTCATGGAGTACGGAACCGGCGCGATTATGGCCGTTCCCGCCCACGATGAGCGCGACTTCGCGTTCGCGCAGGCGTTCGGGCTCCCGATCCGGCGCGTGGTGGGCACCGACGAGGAGCTTCCCTACACCGGCGACGGGCCCATGACCAATTCGAGCCCGCTCTTCGACGGAATGCACAACCGGCGCGCCTACGAGGCGATCGTCGACTGGCTCGAGCTCGAGGTCAAGGGGCGCCCTTCAGTCAACTACCGGCTCCGAGATTGGCTCCTGTCGCGCCAGCGGTACTGGGGATGCCCGATCCCCGTCGTCTACTGCGAGCGCGACGGCATCGTCCCCGTCCCCGACGAGGATCTCCCCGTCGCGCTGCCCGAGGTCGAGGACTTCCAGCCCAAGGGCCGCTCGCCCCTCGCCGCCGCCGTCGACTGGGTGAACACCGGCTGTCCCATGTGCGGCGGGCCGGCGCGGCGCGAGACCGACACCATGGACACCTTCGTCGACTCCTCGTGGTACTTCCTGCGCTACTGCGATGCCCACAACGACCAGGCCCCGTGGGATCGACAGGTACTGGACCGCTGGATGCCCGTCGATCAGTACATCGGCGGCGTGAGCACGCGATCCTGCATCTGATGTACGCGCGCTTCTTCGTCAAGGCGCTCGCCGACATGGATCTCCTGGGCGTCCAGGAACCCTTCCAGGCCCTGTTCACCCAGGGAATGATCCTCGGTCCCGACGGCCACAAGATGTCGAGCTCGAAGGGCAACGTCGTCGCCCCGGCGAAGATCATCGATCGCTTCGGGGCCGACGCGGCGCGCGCCTATGTCCTCTTCATGGGGCCCCCCGACCAGGACGCCGCCTGGTCTGACAGCGGGGTCGAAGGGGTCGAGCGCTTCCTGGCGCGGCTGTGGCGGCTCGGCGACTCCTTGGCGAACGAGCCCGGGGATCCGACGGGCGGCAGCCGGCGACCCGGGCCTGCCGAGCAGCCGGCGGCGCCCGAAGGCTCGGCGCTCTTCCTCGTCCGCAAGGCGAACTGGGCGATCGAGAAGGTGACGCGCGACATGACCGGGCGCTTCGCCTTCAACACGGCGGTTGCGGCGATCATGGAGCTCGTCAACGAGGTCTACCGCCACTTGGATGCGGACCTTGAGGCGCGGTGTTTCGCGACCGCCACGGCAGCCTCACTCGTGTTCCCCTTCGCCCCCCACCTCGGGGCCGAGGTCTACGAGAGGCTGACCGGCGAGCGCGTGTGGGAGAAGCCGTGGCCCGAGGCCGATCCCGCCATGCTCCAGTCGGACTCGTTCCAGCTCGTATGCCAGATCAACGGCAAGGTCCGCGATCGCGTCGAGGCGCCCACGGGCGCACCTCGCGAGGAGCTCGAGCGGCTGTGCCGCGATGCTCCCAACGTGCGCGCCCATCTCGACGGACACGAGGTCAAGAAGGTCATCGTCGTGCCGGACAAGCTGGTCAACCTCGTCGTGGGATAGCGCGGTGGCCCCTCCGTACGTGGCGATCGTCGGCGCGTCGGAGGCCACCGAGACGGAGACGGCGCACGCGGAGGCGGTGGGCCGCCTGCTCGGGAGCGCGGGGGCCGTCGTCGTGTGCGGCGGAAGGGGCGGGGTGATGGCGGCCGCGTGCCGCGGTGTGTCGACCGCCGGTGGCACGGCGGTGGGAATCCTCCCGGGCCTCGACCGCGGCGAGGCGAATGAGTGGGTCGCGGTCGCCATCGCGACCGGCCTTGGCGAGCTCCGCAACGGCGTTATCGTCCGGGCGGCCGATGCGGTGATCGCGATCGGCGGCGCCTACGGAACGCTCTCGGAGGTGGCGCTCGCCCTGCAGGCCGGCGTGCCCGTCCTCGGCCTCGAGACGTGGGATATCGACGGGGTCGAGCGGATGAGCTCGCCGGCGGACGCGGTGGCCCGCGCGCTCGAGCTGGCGCGGGGGTGAGGGCGGGCCAGGTGGCTCTCGGCCCGACGTCACCCCCGCCTCCGAGGCGATCGGCGCCAGCCGATTGCCCAAGCAGATCGCCGTCAGGCGATCTGCCAGACTCGCCTGTGTGCCCGCCTTCAAGCCCGTATACCTGATCCACGGCGACGACCACGGGCGGATCGGCGAGCGGCG
>JALYZL010000537.1 GCA_030948875.1 Actinomycetota bacterium | reverse complement strand
GATCGGCCAGGTGTTACGCCACCGCGCGCAGAAGACCACCGCGATCTACGCCAAGGTCGACCGAGTTGCATTGGGCGGGCTCGTGCGGCCCTGGCCGTCGCCGGGAGGTGTGGCATGACCACGCTTGGAGACTCGCTCGGCGACTATCTGGCGATCCGCCGCCGGCTCGGCTTCGAGATGCCCCAAGACGGCCGGCTCCTGGAGGGCTTCGTTGAGTTCCTCGAGCAGGCCGACGCCCCCCGGATCACCACCGAACTGGCCCTGGCGTGGGCGAGGCTGCCCGGCGACGCCCACCCACATCGCTGGCGCCAACGGCTCTCCGTCGCCCGCGGGTTCGCCCGGCATCTGGCGACGATCGACCCTACAAGCGAGGTCCCCTCGGACGATTTGCTGCCCGGGCATCGCCCGCGGATCGTCCCCTACATCTACACCGAAGAGGAGATGGCCGCGTTGATGGCGGCCGCCCGCCAGCTGCGGCCGCGGCTGCGCGGCGTGCGTCATGCGACGCTGATCGGGCTGCTCGCGGTCACCGGGATGCGCCCCGGCGAGGCGGTCGGCCTCGACCGCCACGACGTTGATCTGGACAACGGCGCCGTGGCGGTCCGCGCCGGCAAGCAGAAGAAGCAGCGCGAGGTCCCGCTGCACGCGACCACGATCAGCGCGTTACGCGACTACGCCCGGCTCCGCGACGCTTGTATTCCTGATCCCTCAACGCCGGCGTTCTTCGTCTCCGCAAGAGGACGACGCATGGGACGCGAGGAGCTCAACCGCACCTTCACCAAGCTGGTCTGCGAGGTCGGCTTCGACGGCCGCAGCGCGCGCGTCCGACCTCGACCGCATGACCTCCGACATGCCTTTGCCGTGAACACTCTGCTCGGTTGGTATCGCGCCGGCGAGGACATCGACCGAAGGATGCCGCTGCTGTCCACCTGGCTCGGTCACGTCGATCCCGCGTCGACGTATTGGTATCTGGAGGCGGTCCCCGAGCTGCTCGAACTGGTCAGCCTGCGCCTGGAGGAACTGCCGGAGTTGGTCTCATGACCGCGCTGGCGCCAGTGCTGCAGAGTTTCTTCACGGATCGTCTGATCACCCAGCGCAACGCGAGCCCGCAAACGATCGCCGCCTACCGCGACACGTTCCGGCTGCTGCTCCGCTTCGCCCACGACCAGACCGGCAAGCAGCCGTTCCAGCTGGACATCGATCATCTCGACGCTCCGCTGATCAGCGCGTTCCTCAACCATCTCGAGCAGGCACGGGGCAACAGCCCCCGGACCCGCAACGCCAGGCTCGGGGCGATCCACTCGTTCTACCGGTTCGCGGCGCTCGAACATCCCGAGCACGCGCACACCATCGCCCGGGTGATGGCGATCCCGACCAAACGCTATGAGAGCAGCATCGTCTCCTACCTCGATCTCGACGAGATCAAGGCGCTGCTCGCCGCGCCCAACCCGTGCACCTGGCTGGGGCGCCGCGACCACGCGCTGCTGGTGCTCATGATCCAGACCGGCGTGCGCGTCTCCGAGCTCACCGGCCTACACGTCGGCGACGTGCACCTCGGGACAGGCGCCCACATCCGGATAACGGGCAAGGGTCGAAAGAAGCGCGCCACGACCCTGACCGGCGAGACCGTCAACGTCGTGGGCGCCTGGTTGAAAGAACGCGGCGGCGAAGCCGACGACCCGCTGTTCCCAACCCGCCAGGGACGACCGCTCAGTCGCTACACCGTCGGCGTCGTCGTGTCGAAGCACGCCGCGGCTGCCGCCGCCGGTTGCTCTTCGCTGAAGCCCAAACGGGTCACACCGCACACGATGCGTCACACCAACGCCATGCTCCTCCGGTCCAAAGGCGTGGACATCGCCACGATCGCGCTGTGGCTCGGCCACTCAAGTACTCAGACCACCCATATTTACGAGCACGCCGACCCGGCGCTCAAGGAACAGGCAATCGCGAGAACCGCCCCGCTCGGGGCGAAACCAGGCAGATACCGAACCCCCGATGCGCTCCTCGCCTTCCTCGAGAGCCTCTGAATATGTTGAACATGCCACTGCCATAGACGCCGCTGACCAAGGGAGATCCGTCGCATCGCGTGGGCCTTCAACATAACCACGCGCTGGACATACAACCCGTTAGGGCTCTCCGCAAAATAACATGGTCGTAGTTACTTGTCCGTAGTTCCCCCGGCGGCGGGAGGGGCGGCGTGCACGGTGTAGTTCCAGTCGCCATGGAAGTCGTGCCTGGTGAGCGGGACGGCTGCCAGCTCGGTCTTGGTGATCTTGACGCCGGTCGGGTAGTAGCCGGTGTCGCGGTGGGCTTGGACCTTCAGC
>JALYZL010000463.1 GCA_030948875.1 Actinomycetota bacterium | reverse complement strand
GCCGGACCCTGCGGGTCCCCCGCCCCGCGCTGCGCGTTGCGCGGCCGGCCTACGGGCTGGCCGCTCTCGGAGCCCTGGTCGTCGGGTGCGTGGCGCTCGTGGTGTTCGCGACCGCGGGTCCCAGCATCCTCGTTCCGGGCAGCTACTACGCGTTCCCGAGCTGGGTGGCGGGGCCGCTGCGCGGCGTGTTCGGCCACCTGATCTCGAGTCCATCGGCCTTGAGCTACGGCTTCAGTGCGCTGATCGTGGCGATGACGGTCGCCTATGGGATCGCGCTGGCGGCGGTGCGAGCGCTGTCGATGGGGACGATCGTAATCGCCGTGGTGGCCCTGCACGCGGTCGTGCTCCTGAGCCCGCCGCTCCAGCTCACCGACCTCTTCAACTACCTCGGCTACGCGCGCCTCGGCGCCCTGCATCACCTCAATCCCTACACGCATGTGATCGCCGCAGAACACCTCGATCCCGTCTACGGGATGACGAGCTGGCACCACCTGCGGAGCCCCTACGGCTACGCGTTCACGCTGCTCACGTATCCGTTGGGCCTGCTCCCGCTCCCGGTTGCGTACTGGGTGCTGAAAACCGCGACGGTGCTCGCCAGTCTCGGGTTCATCGCGCTCGTGTGGCGGTGCGCGCGCCAGCTCGGTCGCGATCCACGCTTCGCGGTGCTGTTCGTGGCGGCCAATCCGCTCTTCTGGATCTACGAGCTCGGCGGCTTCCACAACGACGTGTTCATGCTCCTCCCGGCGATCGCGTCGATCTCGCTGCTCCTCGACGGGCGCGACCGCTGGTCCGGGGCGACGCTCATGCTCGCCATCGGCGTCAAGTTCACCATGGTGCTGCTGCTGCCCTTCCTGTTGCTCGCGGCGCGCCCACCCCGCCGGCGCGCTCGCTTCCTGACGGGCGCGGCGCTGGGCGCGGCGCCCCTGGCAGCCATGAGCGTGGCCGCATTCGGGTTCGCGGCTCCGAACCTGTCGGCGCAGACCTCGCTCCTGACTCCGTTCAGCGTGCCCAACCTCGTGGGGCTGATGCTGGGACTAGGCGGCGGCGCGCCGGGGCTGCTGCGGCTCGCGGCCGTCGCGCCCGTAGCGATAGTCGCCATCATGGTGGTCCGCGTCCGGCGCGGCCGCTGCGACTGGCTCGCGGCGGCAGGCGTCGCGATGCTGGGCTTGCTCGCGTGCCTCGCCTGGCTGACGCCCTGGTACATCGTCTGGGTGCTCCCGCTCGCTGCGCTCGGGTCGAGCATCCGTCTGCGGCGGGCGGCGCTCGCGTCAACCTTGTTTCTGGTGCTCTCGTTCGTGCCCGCGACGGCGACTATCCTTAGTCAGGTTGGCCTCAATCCGATGAATACTCCGATCGGCAGGGCCGTGAACGCGGATGCGATGCGGCTCGCGGAGTAGAGCGCTCGCTCTCATCCTGCGTCGCCTTAATCAGATCCCAACATTGCCCCGCAGTGATACGCAACTCCCACGGGCACACTCACCTGATGCGGCACGACCCGAGGGAGGGCGATAGGTCGGGCGCGTTCGCGTCCAAGACAATCGGCAGCTTAGGTGCCGGGCCGGGTGAGCTCGTTCTCCCACGAGTAGCGCTTCCCGGTGCCGGTCTGTGGATCTTGCGCCGTCGTGTAATCCGGGCGCGGCCCGGGTACGGTCTCTCCGCGCTGGGTGTGCTGCTCGCCGGGTGCCTGGCCATCGTCGTGTTCGCCACCGCCGGCCCGTCGGTCCTGGTCGCGCACAGCCGATACGCGTTCCCAGGCTGGATGGCGGGGCCATTGCACGGCCTGTTCGGCCAAGTGATCAAGGATCCGGTGACGCTGAACTACGGGTTGAGCGTCGTCCTCCTGGCGATGACGGTCGCCTACGGGGTCGCGCTCGCGGCGGTGCGAGCGCTGTCCATGCGGATGATCGTGATCGCCGTGGTCGCGCTTCACGTCGTCATGCTCCTCACCCCCCCGCTCGCGCTCACCGATCTCTTCAACTACCTGGGCTACGCGCGTCTGGGCGCCTTGCACCACCTGAATCCGTATACGCACGTGATCGGCATCACGCGTCATGATCCGATCTGGGGGCTGGCGAGCTGGCGTCACCTGCGCAGCCCGTACGGCACCGCTTTCACGCTGCCCACGTATCCCCTGGGGTTGCTGCCGCTCGGAGTGGCGTACTGGGTGGCCAAGACGGTGACGGTGCTGGCCAGCCTCGCGCTCGTCGCGCTGGTGTGGCGGTGTGCGCGCCAGCTCGGGCGCGATCCGCGCTTCGCGGTGCTGTTCGTGGCGGCGAATCCGATTTACCTGGTCTTCGAGCTCGGTGGCTTCCACAACGACGTGTTCATGATCTTGCCGGCGATGGCGGCGGTCTCATTGCTCCTCGACCGGCGCGATGGCTGGGCCGGCGCGGCGCTCATGCTCGCCGTCGCGGTCAAGTTCGTGGCAGTGCTCCTGCTGCCCTTCCTGCTGCTCGCGGCTCGGCCTGGAGCTCGGCGCCGCGCGTGGCTGCTCGCGGGGATGGCGATTGCCGCCATCCCGCTCGCCGCCGCGAGCTACGCCGCCTTCGGGTTCGCGACCCCGAACCTGTCCGACCAGAGCTCCCTGCTGACGGCGTTCAGCGTGCCCAACATCGTCGGCCTGGCGCTCGGGTTGGGAGGGGGAACCGCGACGCTGCTGCGCGTCGCCAGCGTCGCCGTGGTCGTGGTCATCGCCGTGCTCGTGCGCCGGCGGGGCGACTGGCTGTCCGGTGCCGGGTGGTCGACGCTCGCCCTGATCTGCAGCCTCGCTTGGCTCGTGCCGTGGTATATCGTTTGGCTGCTTCCCCTGGCCGCGTTGGGGACGAGCATCCGGCTGCGGCGGGCCACCCTGACGCTGATGGTGTTCCTGGTCCTGACGTTCATGCCGCTGACCACGATGACGTTGACCAACCTTGGTATTGGGCTGATGACAACACCGGTTGACCACGCTTCGGCGATGCGCCAGGCGCGCCTCGAGCAGTAGCAGAGCGATTGCGGGCTCGGTTTCCGTGGGGACCGTGCGGGGCGGCGCTACTCGCGATCCTCGGAGCGGCGCTGACCCTGAGGCTCTGGCGGGCGAACCTATCGGTGCCGCTCCACTACTCCGGCCTCGATGACACGAAGTTCTACCTCTCGCTTATCAAGGGGATCCTCGACCACGGCTGGTACCTGACCAACCCCGACCTCGGCGCACCCTTCGGACAGCAGCTCTACGACTTCCCCCAGGGCGCCGACAACCTCAACCTGCTGGCGATCAAGGGCCTGGGGGCGATCTGGCCGCACGCTGCGGTCCTCATCAACCTGTTCTTCCTGCTCACCTTTCCGCTCACCGCGCTCGCGGCGTACGCGGTACTGCGTCGCCTGGAGATCTCAACGGCAAGCGCGGTCTTCTGCGCGGTCGCCTTCGCGCTCCTGCCTTATCACTTCTTCCGAAGTGACTCGCACCTGATGCTGTCGGCTTACTACTCGATCCCCTTGGGGGCGTTTCTGTTCATGCGCGTGGTCGGCGGCGAGCCGCTGTTCGCGCGCAGCGTCGCTCATCGGCCACGATGGTTGACCTGGGCGTCGCGGAGGACGGGGTGGACGGTGCTGACGTGTGTGGTGATCGCCTCGACAGGTCTTTACTACGCCGTGTTCGCGTTCGTGGTCGTGCTCTCCGGAACCCTGCTCGCGCTGGTGGCGCGAAGGGGCCGCGCCACCGTCGGCGCGGGCGTGCTCACCTGCGTGCTGATCGCGACCGTGCTCGCCGTGAACCTGGAGCCGACGATCGCGTATGAGCTCGAGCACGGCGGAAATCCGGCGGTGACGCGGAGCGCCGGCGTGGGCGACGACCTGGATCTCTCGCTCTCCTACCTGATCCTGCCGCCGCTGCACGATCGGATCGCTCCCCTGCGACGCCTGACCGAGCGTTACGCGGCCAGCACGCCGCCGCATGGCTACTGCGAGCAATGCTTCGAGTCCGTCGGCACAATCGGGTCGATCGGGCTGCTGTGGCTCGCGGTCATCGCCCTGGCGGCGTGTGTGGGCGCTCCCTTCGGGCTACGGCGAGGAGGTCGCTACGGCGCCGCCGCGGCCGGCGTCGCCGTCTGCGTGGTGATCGGTGCGACGGGTGGGCTGTCGAGCCTGGTGAGGGTGTTCGTCACCGCCGACATCCGAGCATGGAACCGCCTCTCGGTGATGATCGCGTTCTTTTCGCTAATCGCAGTTGGACTGCTCCTCGACGAGGCTCGCGGATGGTTGCGAGCTCGCCGGTGGGGAGCCGGGATGTTCGGCCTCCTCGTCGTGGCGCTGCTGGCGCTCTCGGTCTACGAGCAGACGAGCCCGTGGTTTGTCCCTCAGTACCGCGCAGACGCCCGCGAATACGGCAGCGACGCGCAGTTCGTCGCCGGAATCCAGCGCCGGCTTCCGGCTCGGGCGTCGGTCTTGGAGCTGCCCTACGAGCCCTTCCCCGAGGGATACCAGCCGTTCATGAGCCCCGGGCAGACGATTCCGTTCAACGACAGCGTCAACTTCGAGTACGAACCGGCGCGCGACTACGTGCACTCCGATCGTCTGCGTTTCAGCTACGGAGCGATGAAGGGACGGCCCGCCGATTGGGAGGCGCAGCTCGCGGCCAAGCCCCTGGTCCTGGCGGTCGCCGGCGCCGCGGCCGCCGGATTCCAAGGCGCGGTGGTTGACCCGCGCGGCTATCCCGGATCACTCGGAGCGACCATGCGGACGACGCTCACACGCATGCTGGGCGCCCAACCCGTCCTCAGCCCGGATCGCGACCGGCTGTTCTTTGACCTGCGGCCGTATCAGCGCCGAATGCGCGGCCTGGGCACGACCGCTCAGCACCGAGCGCTGCGGTTGGCGGTGCTGTATCCGATACGAACGGCCTGTTCGACCGGTCGCCTCACGCTCACGAATCCGAGCACGGGCGCCCGGGAAGCGACCCTGACGGCGACCGTGGCCGCCCCGCGCCGGGTGGTCTCCCTCGGGCTCAGGCTTCCCGATTCGTCACGGGTCGCGGTTCGGGTCGCTCGCCGCCGGCCAACCTTCAATGTTCGCCTGCAGGTTCCGCCCGGTGTCAGCCGGGTGGGCATCTCGGTGCTCGGCTCAGCGTCGGCGTCCCCGGCGAGCCTGATTGCCCCGACCGTGATCGACAGCGCGTTCGGCCCGTTCGCTGCGCTGCGGCTGGAGACGCTCCGGACCGGCGTGGTCGGACCTCCATGCGCCATGGTTAGGCCGAAGTCCGGCTGAAGCCGGGGTCGAGCTCGACCCGCGCGCGCTTTGTCCGAACCCCAACCTTCCGCGGGCCGGCCGCAGCCGTTTTGACACACTGCCCGCCCATGCGGCTCTACGCCCTGCGGGGCGCCAATAGCGTGGAGGCGAATGAGGTGGAGGCGATCCTCGGCGCCACCGACGAGCTCATGCGCGAGCTGATGGAGCGAAACGTGCTTGCCGCGGAGGCGATCGTGAGCTGCATCTTCACCCTCACCGATGACCTCGACGCCGAGTTCCCGGCCGTGGCGGCGCGGCGGCTGGGCCTCGACCAGGTGCCGCTCCTGTGCGCCCGCGAGGTGCCGGTGCCCGGAGCGATGACGCGCGTCATCCGGGTGCTCGTGCACTACCACGCGCCCGAGGACCATCGCCCCCGCCACGTCTACCTCGGCGAGGCGCGTGCCCTGCGCCTGGATCTCGAGTCGGCACAATAGGTCCTGTGCGTCGTTCTCGAAATCCCTTTGCGCTCTGGCGGCGTCTGCACGCGCCTGGCCGTGCCCGCCGGCCATCCAAGTACGCCGGGTACGAGGAAGGCCGGCGGACACGCCCAGTCACGCCCAGCCCCTTGCCAGAGCATCAAAGGTCTTTCGGAACGGCGCACTGAGATGGCCATCGAGTTCGCAGCGCGGATCCGCCGGATTCCCTCCTATCCCGTCGCCGCCGGATATGACCTCGGCTCGGACGTCGCCATGCTCGCCAGCAACGAGTCGCCGTTCGGGCCGCTGCCCGAAGTGGTGGAGGCTGCGCGGCGGACGCTGGCCGGCGTCAACCGGTACCCCGACCCCTCCTACTCGGCGCTGCGGCGGGCGCTGGCGGAGCGCTACGGCGTCCCGTCCGAGCGCATCGCCCTCGGCAACGGGTCGTGCGACATCCTCCTCGCCGCCGGCGAGGCTTTGCTCGAGCCTGGCGCGGAGGTCGTGTACGCGTGGCCTGCCTTCTCTGTCTACCCGCAGCTGGCGGCCGCCTCGGGCGCCCGGGCGATCCAGGTCCCGCTCGACGCCGCTGAGCGCCACGATCTCGAGGCGATGGCCACCGAAGTCACGGTCGCCACGCGCCTCGTGCTCATCTGCAACCCGAACAACCCGACGAGCACCGCGCTGCCTCTCGAGGAGATCGAGCCACTGCTCGAACGTATCCCGCGCCACGTCTGCGTGATCCTCGACGAGGCCTATTGCGAGTTCGCGCTCACCATCGGAGACCCGTTCGCTTCGGTCGAGCTCCTCAAGCGGTGGCCGAACCTCGTGCTGCTGCGGACGTTCTCGAAGATCTACGGCCTGGCCGGGCTGCGGGTCGGCTATGCGCTGTGCGCCGACGAGCGCTTCCGCCAGGCGGTCGACCAGATCCGCCAGCCCTTCCACCTCAACGCCGCCGCACAGGCGGCGGCGGTCGAGGCACTCAAGCATCAGGACGCCGTCGAGGATCGCGTGACGCGCACGATCGCCAACCGCCTCGCGCTCGAGGAGGGGATCAGGGCCCTCGGCCTGTGGCTCGCGGACTCGGAGGCGAACTTCGTCTGGGTCCGGCTTCCGGACTCCGGCGATGGCTCGCAAGCGAGCTTGGCCGGCGACGAAGCGGCGATCGTCAGCGGGCTGGCCGACCGGGGCGTGGTCGTGCGCGCCGGCGCGTCGCTGGGGCAGGCGGGGGCGATGCGGGTCACGGTGGGGACGGGACCGGAGAACGCTCGGTTCGTCTCGGCGCTGGCGGAGCTGCTGTAAGCGCCCTCGACGCGAGCGCGGTCCTCTGCTACAACCAGTCGCGCGCATGAACGACCACAGTCAGAGCACTGCCTGCCGCACCGGGGCCGCCGACTCCGGTCGTTTCTACGCGCCTTTCTACGCCTGGCGATTTAGCTAGGCGCTCGGCCCATCACCGGCCCTCAGGGGTCGCTGGTGCCTCCGGCCCGCCCGAGCGGCGGGACTGCAGGGAGGTCGAGCGCCGAGCCGCGCGGCTGCAACGTCCGCGCACGGGGCCGCCACCGGCCCCGGCCCTCCCCTAAAGTTCCGCGAGCGTAGAAAGGACCGAGAAATGATGATTGTCATGAAACCGACGGCGACCGAGAAGGAGGTCGAGGCTGTCATCGAGCGCGTCGAGAGCGTCGGCGCACGCGCCCATCCCAGCCGTGGCGAGGAGGTCATGGTCATCGGGGCGATCGGCGACGCCGAGCATGTCCAGCGGCTCGAGCTCGAAGGGTTCCCCGGCGTCGACCGCGTGGTACCGATCTCCAAGCCCTACAAGCTCGCCTCGAACCAGTTCAAGCACGGCGAGCGCACCGTGCTCGACATCGGCGGCCGCAAGATCGGCGGCCAGAACTTCGCGCTCATCGCCGGTCCGTGCACGGTCGAGTCGCGCGAGCAGACGCTCGAGACGGCGCGCGCCGTCCGCGACGCCGGAGCGACGCTGCTCCGTGGTGGCGCCTACAAGCCGCGCACCTCGCCGTACGCGTTCCAGGGACTCGGCCAGGAGGGCCTGCGGCTGCTCGCCGAGGCCAAGCTCGAGACGGGCTTGCCGGTGGTCACCGAACTGATGGACGCCCGCGACCTCGAACCCGTGCTCGAGGTCGCCGACGTGATCCAGGTTGGCGCCCGCAACATGCAGAACTACTCGCTCCTGTCCGAGATCGGCCGCTCCGGATGTCCGGTGCTCCTCAAGCGTGGACTGTCGGCGACGATCGACGAGCTCCTCATGGCGGCCGAGTACATCCTCAAGGAGGGCAACCAAGCGGTGATGCTCTGCGAGCGCGGGATCCGCACCTTCGAGACCGCCTACCGCCGCGCCACCCTCGACCTGATGGCGATCCCGATCCTCAAGGAGCTCAGCCACCTGCCCGTGATCGTCGATCCCAGTCACGCCGCCGGACGCCGCGACCTCGTCCTGCCGCTGTCCCTGGCCGCTGCTGCCGCGGGCGCGGACGGGATCATCGTGGAGGTCCATCCGCAGCCGGACATGGCGATCTGCGACGGACCGCAGCAGCTCGTGGCCGACGAGTTCGCCGACTACGTGGAGCGGGTGCAGGCGGCTGCGGCGGTCGCCGGCAACGTGCTGTCCACCGTTTGAGCATGCCCGAAGCCGATTCGGCGGCCGGCGACCAGGGCCCCGGAAGTTCGGCGTCAGCCGAACTTCCAATGGAACCGGCCCCAGCC
>JALYZL010000524.1 GCA_030948875.1 Actinomycetota bacterium | reverse complement strand
CGAAGCGCCCCTTCGCCGCCAGGCGGGATGTTCGGCGCCAGCCGAACTCCCAAGGGCGCGAAGCGCCCCGAACTCGCAATGGAACTAGGAGCCCCTAGGCGACTAGTTCCACACCGACCAGGTCGTTCGCCGCGCCGGGCGTCTCGACGGCAAGCACGGCGTTGAGCGCCGCGATCGCGACCGCGAGCTGATCGAGGTCGGGCTCGCGGGTGGTCAGCTTCTGGAGCTGGAGCCCCGGCCACATGATGAATCGGACCCAGGGGCGGCGACGATTGCGCCCGGCCCACTTGATGATCTCGAAGGACACTCCGGCGATCACCGGCACGCCGACGATGCGGGTGATGACGAGCAGGTACCACGCGGGCAGGCCGATGGGCGCGAAGACGAAGATCGCCACGATCATGACGATGAGCAGGAAGCTCGTGCCACAGCGTGGATGCAGGCGCGAGTAGAGCTGCGCCCGTTCGGGGGTGAGCTCGTCTTCGGCCTCGTAGCAGGAGATGGTCTTGTGCTCGGCGCCGTGGTATTCGAACACCCGGCGGAGATCTCGGATCCGCGAGAGGAGCAGCAGGTAGCCGAGGAAGATCGCCGTGCGCACCACTCCCTCGACCAGCCAGAAGGTGAACCCCGAGTTCAGCTGGTGCTTGATCAGGCTGGTGAGCCCGACGGGGAGAACGAAGAACACGCCGATGGCGAAGACGAGCGAGACGATGATCGCCCCCGTCCACGCCGCGCCTGAGAGCTCCTCCTCTCCCTCGGGAAGCTGGGCGCCGGCGGAGATGGAGAGCGCGCGCATTCCGATCGCCAGCGACTCGGCCATGGCGACGACGCCCCGGATCAGGGGCCAGCGGTAGACCCGCCGCTTCTTCGTCCAGGAGACGAGCGGGAACGAGCTGACGGCGATCTCACCGAGCTTGTCCCCCGCGCCCGCGGCCGGCGCGGCATCGGCGGCGGGCGGTTTGCGCACGGCGACGGCCCAGGTCGAGACGCCGCGCATCATCACTCCCTCGAGGACGGCCTGACCGCCCACGGGCGCATCGCGCTTGGCTACGAGGGGCGGCTCCGTCACGCCGGCTCGCGTCCCAGGCCCCCGGCGCAACGCCGGCTCCTAGCCGCCCGAGGACGCAGCGGCACGCCGGCCCTTGGCAGCCCGCCGCTGGAAGCGCTCCACCCGGCCGCCGGTGTCGACCAGCTTCTGGCGCCCCGTATAGAACGGGTGGCACGCCGAGCAGATCTCAACATGGATCTCGGACTGGGTGGATCGGGTCGTGAACTCGTTACCGCACGTGCAGCGCACGTGGGCCTCTAAATAATCGGGATGGATTCCGCTTTTCATGATGCCTCTAGTCTAGCGAGGCCGGCGAGCCCCGCCGCGGCGCCTGCTCACGGGACGGAGGGCGGGGCCGCTGTCACCGGCGGGCAGGTCGGACCGACGGTCAGCGAATTGTTGGCGAAGTTCGACTCGTCGACGGTGTGGCCCGGATCGACGACCACCGTTGGCGCCGTGGTCGCCGTGCACGCGGGGCCTACGAAGGCAACCTGGCTTGTCGCGCCGATGCCGAGGGATGGGAGGAACTTGGTCGTGGTCGCCGGAGGAACCCCAGGGGTCAGCGAGGCTGCGGGGGTGAACGTGACCGCGAAGCCCGCGGGCGTGGGGCCAACTCCCTGGTTGGCGATCACCGCCACGTACTGATCCTTGTGCGGCTTGCCAACTATCGGCTGGACGGTGATCGAGCTGACGAAGAGGTCAGGGTGGAATACGGGCTGATGGCAAACGGCGCTCATCCGCATCCGGGTGGAGAGCACCCGCCCCTGCGTGCCGGTCCAGCGGAAGGTCACGCGGTAGCGGTAGGCGAACGGAGCGGGGAGGTTGCGAACCTGTTCGGGAACGATCCAGACGTCGCCGGGACGCTGCCCGAGCGTCGGATCGGTGGGCGAGATCCACGCGTTGGCCGCGCCTGGCACGTCCCCGAACGGCGTCCCAGCGCGCGGCCTCGACAGCAGCTCGATCCGCATCTCCATCCTCTCCGTCCCGGCGACCGGCCGCATCACCGCGCGGATGGAGACAGACCGGTCGGTCGGCACGGGCGCGGGAGTGCAGGCGAACGAGTCCAAGAGCGAGCGCGGCGCCGGCCCCGCGCCGACCGGGAGACCGGCTGTAGCGGGCCGCGTGGCCGCCCCGGCCGACGCCGCCGTCGCGGGGGCGGCGGCGAGGATAATCGCCCCGATGAGCGCAATTCGCTTCATATCTGTCCAATTAACCGTCCGCGGGGCGTGAAGTTCCGCTGCCCAACATATGTCCAGTGCGGCTGGGGGCCGCCGCGCCCCCTCAGGCGATGGTGTACAAGGGCCCGTCGCCTCCCTCGGGCGGCGTCAGGCGACCGCCCTTGGCCGTGATGGCACCGCACTGCACGCAGTTCGTGTAATTGACGATGACGTCGACGGGACCCGACTTGGGAGCGTCGTCGGGGATCTCGTAGACGCCGGCGGGGCACATCCAGCGCCACCCCTCGGCGATCTCCCGCGGCACGTGCTTGCGCACCCGGATGTGGTTGGGAGCGTCGTCGCGCGTCGCGTTGCCGCTGATGTACACGCTCGAGAGCTTGTCGAAGGTGTACTTGTTGTCGGGCTTGGGATAGCCCTTGCGGGTCTTGCCGATGAACAGCGGCTGCTCGTCGTTGCGGTGCCAATGCCAGCGCCCGCCGGGGAAACGTCCCTTGGTGGCGATCATCATGTTGACCACCGGGCCGCCCGCCAGGAACCCGCGCTGGAACGGCTGGCGGGTGTTGCGCACCTGGTAGAGTTCCTTGCCGACCGAGGAGTCCTCGACGGCGTCCTCGTAGGCGGTGAGCGGCTCTCCCTGCTTGAGCGAGGCATAGATCGCCTCGGCCGCGAGCATGCCCGACTGGATGGCGTGGTGGACGCCCTTGAGCGCGACGGTGTCGACCATGCCGCCGGCGTCGCCGACGATGACGGCACCCGGCATCGAGAGCTTGGGCATCGACCAGTAGCCGCCCCCGGGAAGCGCCTTGGCGCCCCATGCCACGCGTTCCCCGCCCTCGAGGATGCCGCGGACGAGGGGATGCAGCTTGAACTGCTGGAGGAGGTCGTGAGCCGAGGTGGTGGCGTCGGCGTACTCGAGGTCGATCACGAAGCCGATGCTCACGAGGTCATCGCCGGTCTTGGCGTCCTTCATCGGGTAGAGCCACGTTCCGCCGATCTGGCGGTATTTCGCCGACAGCCTCAGGGGCCAGGGGCCGATCGTGTGAATGATCCGGCCGAGCGGCTTGGGGACCTTCCACACCTCCTTGACCCCGAGCTCCCACACCTGCGGCTCGCGTCCTTCGCCGAGCTCGAACTCGCGAATCGCCGCGCCCGTGAGGTGGCCCCAGCAGCCCTCGGCGAGGACGGTGACGCCGGCCTTGATGTCGGTGCCCGGCTCGAAGTTGCGGAGGGGTTCGCCGTCCTTGCCGCGGCCCTTGTCGCCCGAGCGCACGCCGAGGACGCGGCCATCTTCGACGATGAGCTGTGCCGCCGAGGTCTCGGTGAGGACGTAGGCCCCGCCCTCCTCGGCCATGCGCTGCTGGTAGCGCGCGAGCGCAGCCACGGAGACGACCTCGTTGCCGTGGTTCTTGAACGGCGGCGGCGGCGGGATCTTTACCTTGCGCTTTCCGTTGGGAAGCAGGTAGACGGCTTCCTTGGTTACCTCTCCGAAGGCGAAGCGCTCGTTGCGCCAGTCCTCGCGGGTGAGCTCGGGGAAGAGCTCCTGCAGGGGCCCGGGACGCATCACCGCGCCCGAGAGGTTGTGGCCGCCGCACGTCTTGGCCTTCTCGATCACGGCGACGGGCACCTCGCCCAGGCGCTCCATCATCTGCGGGTCATCGCCGAGGAGCCGGAGGAGCCGGTTCGCACACGCGAGCCCGGCTGTCCCCCCGCCGACGATGGCCACCCCGACGTCGATGCGCTCATCCTCGGCGTCGAGCGCTCGCTTGATGAACTCCTTGACCGGGTCGACCGGCGGCGGGAACTCACCCGGCGCGTGGGGACCGGCTCCGTTGTGCGACGCCATGGCTACAGCCCCTTCTTGGCCTTCACGGCCTCGGTCAGCCTGGGGAGGATCTTGTTCAGATCGCCGACGATCCCCAGGTCTGAGAACTCGAAGATGGGCGCGTTGGCGTCCTTGTTGATGGCCACGATGTTCTCCGAGGACTGCATGCCGACCTTGTGCTGGATCGCTCCGGAGATCCCGGCCGCAAGGTAGAGCTTCGGCGCCACGGTCTTGCCCGTCTGCCCAATCTGGGCCGCGTACGGGTACCAGCCGGCGTCGACGACCGCGCGGGTGGCGGCGACAGCGCTGTTGCCGCCGAAGGCGGCGGCGAGATCCTCGGCGAGCTGGAAGCCCTCGGCCTTGGCGAGGCCGCGCCCGCCGGCGACGAGGACGTCCGCGCCCTCGATGTCGACGTCAGCGCCGCGCTGCTCGCCGCGCTGGATCATGCGGGCCTGGTTGGACCACGGCGAGTACTCGATGTCCACGTCGACCACCTCGGCGGCGGCGTCGCCGCTACGCGAGATCTCGAAGGCGTTGATCCGGCCGATGATGATCCCCAGGCCTCCGCGGTAGTGGGAGACCGAGATCTTCGAATCGCCGAGGATGGGACGCTCGGCCACGAGCTCGTCGCCCTCGGCGCGCACGGTGGTGACCTCCATGGTCACGCCGGCATTCCGCCTCGCCGCGAGCCCGGCGCCGATCTCGAACCCAAGCAGACCGCCGCCGAAGAGCGCGTAGCCGTGCCCGTGGTCCTCGATGATCTTCGCCATCGCGTCGATCACCGGCTGCGCCAGCCCCTCGGGACCGCGCGCGCGGAACACCTTGGTGGCGCCGTAGGACCCGAGCGTCGCCAGCAGATCGACGGTGAGATCGTCGCCGCCGACGACCACGGCGTGGCACTCGCCACCGATCTCGGCGGCCCGCTTGGCCCCCTCGGAGACCGCGCCGAGCGAGTTCTTGTTCAGGGCGCCCTCGTAGTGGAGCACGTAGGTCAGGATGTCGGCCATCTAAATCAGCTTCCTTTCATCGAGCCAAGCGATGATCTTCTCGACCGTCTCGGCCGTGTCCTCGTCCTCGATGATCTGGCCCGCGGCCTTGGCCGGCGGGTCCTTGAACTCTCCGCATTGCACGCGCGAGCCGTCCGCGCCGACGAGCG
>JALYZL010000506.1 GCA_030948875.1 Actinomycetota bacterium | reverse complement strand
TGCCGCGACTCTTGTGCCTGGGGGCCGGGGGCGGCGTGTACACCTGCGCCGGGGAGGCGGCCGGGGCGGCGCCGCCCGTGGTCGCCGGCGGCGTGGGCGTCACGGTCACCACCGTCACGACCGGGTGATGCTTGACATGTCGCGGCGGCGGGATCTTCAGCGCCCCCGGATGCCCGGAGAAGGTGCCGGCGACGGCGCCCGCGGCGGTGTCGGCGAAGGGCACGACTTTCGCCTGGGGCTTGACGTGCTTCGTGGTCGTCGTGCCGGCACCGGCGGCGTAGAAGGCCGCCGCAAAGGCAGCCACTGCACACACCACGATCGCTCCCGCAAGCTTGACCACGCGTGCATGGTACCCCGGAGCGCCGACTTATAGTCGCGTCCCCGCCTGGCCCTCGAGGACCTCGATCAGCGCCGCGAAGTCGTCCTCGCCGTGTCCCCGACCGTTGGCGGCGGTGAGGATCTCGCGCACGTAGGCCGCGGTCGGGAAGGGCGCTCCCGCCGTCTGGCCCTCCTCCAGGCACAGGCGGACGTCCTTGAGCATGTGCTCGAGCTTGAACAGGGTGCCGTAGTCGTGCTTGCGCATCGGTCCGGCCTTGAGCTCGAGCATGGTCGAGGACCCGGACCCGGCGGCCATCACCTGGGTGAGCGCGTCGAGATCGACGCCGGCGCGCTTGGCGACGAGCAGGGCCTCGCCGACCACGGTGGCGTTGATCGCCGCGACCGCGTTGTTGATCAGCTTCACCATCTGGCCGTGGCCGAGCGGGCCGGCGTGGACGATCAGCGATCCCATCGCCTCGAGCACCGGCCGGGCACGCGCGAAGTCCTCGTCGGTGCCACCGGCCATGATCGTCAGCGTGCCGTCCTGCGCCCTGGGGGACGAGCCGGTGACGGGGGCGTCGAGGAGGTTGACGCCGTGGTGCTCGAGCACCTTGGCGATCGCCCGCGTCGCCGTCGGGCCGATGGTCGAGCAATCGATGCACAGGAGGCCCGGGCGAGCGCGGGTGGCGACGCCGTCGGAGCCGAGGAGCACGTGCTCGACCTGGTCACCGTCGACGACCATGGTGATGACGATGTCGCTGACGGCGGCGGCCTCGGCCGGGGTGTCGGCGACGGTGGCGCCGTGCTCGGCGGCGAAGGCGTCGGCTTTGGCCTTTGTTCGATTCCAGACCGTGAGCTCGAATCCCGCGCGCCTGAGGTTCGCGGCCATGCGCGAGCCCATGATTCCCAGTCCGAGGAAGGCGATGCGGTCGGGCACGGTGGACGAGTTGCTCATTTGCAGGGCTTATTGGCTTGACTACGGTCCGTAGGCCGCGCGCTGGGTGAGGCCGAATGCTTGGTAGAGCCACTGAAGCGCGGCGCCGGGATCGGCGAACCGCATCGCGGGAAAGACGTTGGGGATCTGGTCTGCCATCTGCTCCTCGGTGGTCGGTCGGACGGACACTACGGCCTCAGTGCGCTTGCGTCTTGGATGAATGTAACCTGCTCGCGGAGGTAGGCCGTCGTCGTGGTCTGCGCGAAGTCGCAAGAGTCGCGGTCCAGGTGCGCCTGGTCGTAATAACCGCAGATCGCGGCGACCTCGGCCAGGCTGATGCCGGCGGCGATCAGGTCGCTCGCGCAACGGAAGCCGCAGCATGCGCGAGAAGCGTTTGGGACGTGCTCGCGGAAGCGAGTGGCCAAGTGCTTGCGGCTGCACCCCAGCTCCGCCGTGAGTCTCACGCGCGCGCTCCGGCGCTGCGCGTTCGAGTCTCCTCGAGTGGTGTGAGCGGAATGGTGGGTGCGGTAGGGTCGGCGGGAGGCGCTTGCGGCCGCCGGCGAGCAAGCAGGCCCGGCGCTCACCGGCGGTCGCTGAGAGCATCGGCCACGCGGCGATGAGCACGAGACGACCGGCCGCAGGGTGGTCAATCCTCGAGCGGGGCGAACAGGTCAACGACGTTGCCGCCTCCACATGCCCATGCCCATGCGGGTCCGGATCCTCCGGGAAGCGCGGCCCGAGTCGGGAGTAGAGTCGATCGCCCGGGCCAGGTCAGACACGATTACGCCGATGACGTCCACGCGCGGCACGCGACCATAATCATCGCATGCCGATCGGGCTGGCCGCGCGGCGCTACTCGCCGTGATCAAGAGACCGCAAGCGGAAATCGATCCTCGCTGTTGGGGGCTCGCGCCCGGACGAAGCTTGCCTCTCAACCTTCGCCGCGGAATCTATCCACGCGATGATGTCATGACCCGGCGGTTCGCCGTGGGCCACAACCTCTGCGAGACGAAACGCCGTCCATCGCGCGGCTATGGCGGCGCCGCGCGGGGACAATCCCGGCGGGGCATCGTGTCCTCGGTGGCGGACCAGCTTCGTGGGGCCCGCTTCCACCTCCGTGACGGCCGCGCGCAGCGCGGACTCCGTGTTGCGATTGCTGCCCGCTTGTTCACGATATCGTCGGGTCGCCCCGTTCGTGACGGTGACTAACCGCCTGGGATCGCGGCGGGCTATACCTCACGAACAGGGCCAGCGCGTCGGGTGGTGGCTGATGGTTGTTGCCGGCGGGCTCGCCGGCGTGGCGATGACTTCGCCTCCGCCGAGCGAGGCGCGTGGAGCGCCAGCAACTCAAATGGGTCACGCTGGCAGCAAGTACGACGCGCAGCGCACGCTCGAGGCCTTCGCCGCGCGCCTGCGCCAAGAGGTCGCGCTCGATGCGATGAGCGCCGAACTCCGCGATGTCGTGACGGTGACCATGCAGCCGGCTCAGATTTCGCTCTGGATGCGGCTGCGATGACTTCCGTAACGCGTTCCGGACGCCTGGCTCATACAAAGGAGCTCACATGACGGCTCTGACGAGACCCTTCCGGCGCCGATTGCTCGGTCGCCGCCGCGCTGAGCGCGAGGCGGCCCAGCCGCAACCGATCGACACCGGAACGACGACGAGCGAACCGGCCCCCGTCGAGATTGCGCCCAATGACCCACTGTTGGCCTACTTCCAGGGTGCAAGCGGGGCCGTCGACCTCGACGCGCTCGAACTCGAGTCGTCGGCGCTGCTCCAGCTCAAAGCCGCTGGCGTGAAGCTCGTCGTCCCGCTCGTCAGCCAGGGCGAGCTGATCGGCGTGCTCAACCTCGGAGCGCGCCTCTCCGAGCAGGACTACTCGTCCGACGACCGCAAGCTGCTCGACAACCTCGCGGCCCAGGCAGCCCCGGCGCTGCGGGTCGGGCAGCTGGTGCGCGAACAGGAGGCCGAGGCGGTGACGCGGCAGCGCTTCGAGCAAGAGCTCGAGGTCGCGCGGCTGATCCAGCAGAACTTCCTGCCCAAGGAACTGCCCGACCTGCCCGGCTGGCAGATCGCGGCGTACTACCACCCTGCGCGCGAGGTGGGCGGCGACTTCTACGACGTGATCCCGCTGCCTGACGGCCGGATCGGCCTCGTGGTCGGCGACGTGACCGACAAGGGCGTTCCCGCCGCGCTCGTCATGTCCGCCACGCGCAGCGTGCTGCGCGCCTCCGCTCAGCGGCTGGTCGAGCCCGGGATCGTGCTCGAGCGCGTCAACGAGCACCTGTTCCCCGACATGCCGGAGAAGATGTTCGTGACGTGCCTTTATGGCGTGCTCGATCCCCGCAGCGGGCACCTGCGCTTCGCCAACGCCGGCCATGACCTGCCGTACGTGAAGACCGCGCAGGGGGTCGTCGAACTGCGCGCGCGCGGCATGCCGCTGGGTCTGATGCCGGGCATGGTCTACGAGGAGAAGGAGATGACCCTCAAGTTGGGTGACAGCGTGCTGCTGCACTCCGACGGGGTCGTGGAGGCCCATGACCCCGACCGCAAGATGTTCGGCTTCCCGCGCCTGAAGGAGACTGTCGGCGACGCACCAGGGGGTCAGGAGCTGATCGATCGGGTGCTGCGTGACCTGGAGGTCTTCACCGGCCCGGACGCCGAGCAGGAAGACGACATCACCATGGTCACGCTCCAGCGGTTCGCCGACCCAGGCGATCCGCCTGCGGCCACGTCCTCAGAGGGTCGCGTGCTCGTCGAGTTCGAGCTGCCCAGCGCGCCCGGCAACGAGCGCCAGGCGATCGAGCTCGTGCAAAGCGCGGTCGAGGGTCTCGGCCTCGCGAGAGCGCGCCTGGACCGGCTGAAGACCGCCGTCGGGGAAGCGACGATGAACGCAATGGAGCACGGAAACGAATACCGCGCCGATAGGCCCGTCGCGATCCGCGTCCTGCAGTCCCCGGACGGCCTGCGCGTACAGGTCCGCGACCACGGCGGCGCGGGCGAGCTCGACGAGCCCGAGGTCCCCGACTTGCAGGCCAAGCTCGACGGCCGTCAAGAGCCACGCGGCTGGGGCCTGTTCCTGATCAAGCAGATGGTCGACGAGGCGCTCGTCACGAATGAGGGTGGCGGACGCACCCTCGAGCTCGTGCTGCGCCTGGAAGGAGACTGCGATGACGACGAGTGAGCTCCAGGTAGCCGTGCGTAAGCTCGGCACGACCGCGGTGATCGACCTGATCGGGGACGTCAACGCCTCCGCTGACGGCGCGCTCAGCGAGGCCTACGCCCAGGCCACCGGCGACGCTGTCCGTGCGATCGCTCTGAACTTCGAGGCCGTCCAGTACATCAACAGCACCGGTATCGCGCTGATCGTCGGGCTGCTGGCCCAGGCCCGGACGAACCGGATCGAGATGAAGGCATTCGGGCTCTCAGACCACTACCGCGAGATCTTCGAGATCACGCGCCTAGCGGACTTCATGACCATCGCCGACAACGAGCACAGCGCCCTGGGCACAAGCCTGCGCGCACCGGAAGGGAGCACCGATGCCTGACGCAGAGACCAGGTTCGACGTACGCGAGGCCTATGGGGCCGCCCGCGTGATCGACATCAAGGGCGACATCACCGCCCAGAGCGAGGACGTTCTGATGAACGCCTACGGTCGTGCGAGCGCAAAGGGCGTGCGCTGCATAGTGCTGAACTTCAGTGCCCTCGATTACATGAACAGTGGCGGCATCGGGCTGCTCGTCACGCTGCTCGTGCGAGCCCAGCGCCACCACGAACGGGTGCTCGCCTACGGCCTCTCCGAGCACTATCGCCAGATCTTCGAGCTGACCCGACTCGACGAGGCCGTCAGCATTCACGACACCGAAGAGAGCACGCTGGCAGCGGCCGACGCGGTCTGAGCGACGCGATCATGAGCGACGAGACAGAAGGCACGCGAGCCACGAATCCGAAGGCGGCACGCGAGGCCACGAATTGGGCCAAGTTCGTGTCACGGCTCAACGTCGTCGAGGCCCCCAAGGGCGCGGCGAACATCAACGTCCAGGGGCGGCGCCTGGCCTCGCCGATCCAGGGCTTCGGGAAGATGTGGCAGAAGACCTACCAGGTGCGCTTGCCCACCGATCAGGTCCCGGCGACCACGCTGATCGCCACCTGGAAGCAGCGCTTCTCGGATTTCTGGCCGGAGGGCAACCACTTCTACGGCCCACTCACCGGCATCGAACCCGGCGAGGTGGCCCTGCTCAACATGGCCCTGCCCGGCAAAATGAAACTGTCGACGGGCGTGATGGTGCTCTACGCCGACGAGGAGTCATTCACGCTAATGACACCGCAGGGTCACATGCTCGCCGGCTGGATCACCTTCAGCGCGCTGGAGGTTGAAGGCGAGACGGTCGCCCAAGCCCAGGTCCTCGTGCGCGCGAGCGACCCGATCTTCGAGCTTGGCCTCGCGCTGGGCGGCCACAAGCAGGAGGACCAGTTCTGGCAGCACACCCTGACCAAGCTCGCGCGGCACTTCGGCCACGAGGCCGAGGTCAACACGCAGGTCGTGTGCATCGACCGCAAGCGCCAGTGGTCGCGCTGGCGAAACATCTGGCACAGCTCTGCGATCCGCTCCACCCTCTACACGCTCGGGGCTCCCGGCCGCGCAGGCAGGCGCCTGCTCGCGGGCCACCGCGGCGTCAGTTGAGCCTCTCGCCGTCTCCCGGCATCAAACTGACGATCCCATCGGCACCTAACGATCGAGCACACTGGGCAGCTCTCACGGACGATGCGCACAAATCACTGGAAGGGAATGGGATCAGCGTGATGAAACCGATTTGCATGTCGATAGCCGTGCTCTGCGTGGCGTGGCGGCCGTTCCCGGTGGTGCGTCAGCGGACACGCCCCTGAGCCCGGGCCTGGACGCCAATCGCACGCTGTGCGGGACCGTCGCGGTCTCGTGGACCGGTCGAGTCCGGCCCTGGGAATGATGATTCCCATCTTCTTCCGCGTCGTCCGCCACACAGCGTCGGGGGGCGCCCAGGCCCCGATCGTGACCACCGAGGGATGACGGCGGTACTCAGTCACCCAGAACGACTGGCGCGCCTACAACACGTTCGCTTTGGCTTCGCTGCGCGTGTACCACGACCTGGTGTACATCGACCAGCGCGACCCCCGGCGGTCACCTCCGCTGGCTGGCGAAACGGCTGTGCCGGCAGGCGTCACCATCTCCGAATCACCGAGGCGTATCTCGCCTGGCGCCTCGTGCAGAACACGACGGCCCGTTCCTCGTCTACGCGGAGCTCACCGCTGCGGTCGCCGCGCTCAGTGCGGTGGACAACTCCACTCACTCCGCGTCGCCCGCTCGGCTCGGTCGACGATCCGAGCGGCCTACGACGTGGCCGCCGTTCCATCACGGCAGGAGACACGGCTGGCGAAATCTTCCTCGTATTGGCCGGCGACGCACGCGTGTACATCCCCCGAGCTTGAAGTTGCGCCTGTTGGAGAACCTGTGGCGCGCATGTCGCGCGAGGCTGCTGCCTTGGCGCGGGAAAGCTGACGCGAACCCACGCGATCTGGGATCAAGGTGCGGCTTGGACCGCCGCGGCCGCGCGCAGCCCCGACTCGAGGGCGCCCTGGATCCAGGCGTGCCAGAGTGAGCAGTGCTCGCCGGCGAAATGCACGCGTCCCTCGGGGCGGACGATGTCTGGGTGGAGCGCCGTCTCCTGCCCTGGCTCAAATAGGGCGAACGCGCCGACGGCGTGGGGATCGTCATACCATGCATATGAGGCGCCCCCCTCGCATTCATAGCGGATTTCGGGATGGATCTTCGCGACGTCGCGGATCGCGAGCTCGATGCGGGCTTCCGGATCGAGCGCGGCCCAGCGGGCCGCGTCCTGTCCCCACGTGTAGCTCGCGAGCAGCACGCCACGGGGATCACCGTCCCCTGGCGGGTGAGAGGGATAGACGATCCGGCGGATCGGGAGGTCCGTGACCGTCGTTCCACCGATGATCCCGTCCTTTTCCCAGAAGCGCGTTCGGACCTGAAGGAGGATCTTCGTTGACGGGTTGTAGTTGAGCTCGCGGATCGCACGGTACTTGCCGCGCGAGAGCGCCGGACGGAAGTCCACATGCCGTAGGACTCCGAACGGTATTGTGCAGATGCATTGGTCTCCGCGGACGCGTGCCGTCCCGCCACCGCGCGTTTGGTAGTGGACCGTCACGCCGTCAGCGTCCTGCTCCACGGCGAACACATGGGCCCCAAGACGCACCCGGGTTCGAAGCCGTGTGAACAACGCGTGCGGGAGTCGGTCCATGCCGCCGACGACCTCCTGCATGTCCTCGAACGCGCGGCCGACGATCTCGCGCAACTGCTCCACGACTGATGCGCGCATATTGCTCTCGCGGAAGCTCATCAGACCGTACAACTCCAACGCGTCTTCCGAGAAGCCGCGCTCCAGGAGAAAGGCGCGAATCGAGTAGCGATCGTAGTCGCGCGCGAGGGCTTCCAATGCGCCGTCACCCATGACCTCGTAGCGGTCGCGTACTTCGCGCGTCGCATCGTCCCACAACTGCGCCCACGTGCGACTACGCTCATGCGCCGCTAGCTTCAGCGGCATCAGATCGGGCTCTCTCTGCACTTCGGCGAAGGTGACCCGCCGCCCGGCCAAGTACAGCGGCGCCTGACCGCAGTCCATAACGAACGGCCGCAGCGCGACATCGAGCCGGCGGCAGTAGTCCAGCGTAAGGTCGTGAACGCGTGGAATGCGCATTGCCCCGGCTTCCGCATACAGCCCAGGAGCAAAGCATCGCAGCGTCAGGATGCGCCCTCCCACTCGATTCTGCGCCTCCAGGACGACCGGGTCATGGCCCTGTTCAAGGAGTTCAAGTGCGGCGCCGAGGCCAGCCATCCCGGCTCCGAGGACTATCACACGCTTTCGCGATCCCGGATCATCAACCAGGACCCGAAGGAATGAGCTGGTGCGCGCGGTCATGCAGCGTCAGTTCTGGGTGAGGGCGTCTTCAAAGCGCTGCGAGCCTCGAGCCGGTGCACGGTGACCGGGTGCGACTTGCCCTTGAGCGACACGCCGCCGAGCGGCTCGAGCCCAGGGCCGCCGGCGTCGAGCAGGCAGCGCGTGGCCTCGGTGACGAGCAGCTGCGCGCCGACGTCGCGCGTCGCGCCCTGTACGCGCGCGGCTACGTTGACGGGGTCGCCGACGACGGCGAGCCGACGGTGGTCGCCGCCGCCGATCGTCCCGACTAGCACGAGGCCCGTGTTGATCCCGATCCCGATCCGGCAGCGCTCGCCAAGCTGAGCGTCGACCGCGTCGAGCATCTCCGCCCCCGCCGCGAGCGCACGGTCGGGGTGGTCGGGAACGGGGAAAGGCGCGCCGAAGAGCGCCAGCAAGCCGTCACCGAGGAGCTGATGAACGAAGCCACCGTGGCGCTCGATCACCGGGATGGCGACGCCGAAGAACTCGTTGAGAAGGTCGACGGCCTCGCGCGCCGTCGCGCGGTCGGCGAACGTGGTGAAGCCGCGGATGTCGGCGAACACCACGCTGACCATCGCCCACTCGGGCTCGACGCGCATGGTCACTTCGGTCTAAGCCACAGGGTGACGTGCGCCGGCTGCATCGCGTCCCTCACCAGAGCCCGCAAATCGTCCCCCAGGGCATCGAGGTCGACCTCTTCACGCAGAGACGCCCCGAAGGCCTCGATCGTGCGCGCGGCATCGTACTTGCGCCGGTAGAAGCGCCGATCGACCGCCGCCTGGATACGGCGGCGACCGGGCTGGAACATCGCCGCGACGGAGAGCGTCGAGCCGGCGACGGCGAGGCCACTGCCGGCGGTCACACTGCTGAGGACCAACTGCAGCAGCAGCACGCTGCCGATGTAGGTGCCCGCGAGCGTCACGGTCAGGGCGCCGTAGACGAGGGTGCGGTTGATGACCACGTCGATGTCGTACAAGCGGTAGCGAAGGATCGCGATCCCGGTGGCGATAGGGATCGCGGCGAGCCCGACCTCGCCCAGCACGAACAGGGAGCCGCCCGCCCAGTTTGAGCTAGCTATGCCCGACCCGAGCCCGACGGCTGCGAGGCTCGCGGCGTACGTGATCCACTTGAGTTGCTGGCGCTCGACCCCGGCCGAGCGGCGCAGGCGCACGACAAGGGCCGCTACCGCCAGCACAAAGACGGGCAGCACGCTGATGTTGCTGATCTTCTGCGTGACGTTGACCACGTCTGCAAGCCAGCCCCGTGCGGCCATCGGGTTGGGGTGCATTCGGCCCGACCCCAGCGTGGGGGCCAATGCGTCGCTGAACCCCGCCATCGCCACAAAGGCGAAGCATCCGACACCGAAGCGCTTCCAGCCCCGCGTCAGGAATCGCCCGGTCGGAAACAACAGCAGCAGGAACAGCGTGCCGCCGACGAGCAACGGCCCCCACGTCCAGGCGCCGAGCCACACCGCGATCTTCTCGCCGGGCAGGCCGCCGCTCGTGTGGAAGCCGAGCCGGCCATATCCGCTCACAGATTTCGTCAGCCCGAGTCCGGTGCCGATCGCAAGGAGGAGCCAGCCGATTGCGTTCCCCGGCAGCCGCCGGGCGATGATCGCTCCGACCGTGGCCGTGCACAACTGCACCGCGGCAAGGCCGACTGAGAACGCGATCAGTCTCGGATCGATGATTGACTGCAGAACCGGTCCGGACGGGATCGTCAGCACGGCGAGCGTCCACAGGCCCCAGGCCAAGAGCTTCGCGTGCCCCGGACCGATCGCCCTGGCTCCGCCCACCGGCGGACGGCCGGACGGGTCGCCGGGCGGCGTGGTCTCAGTCATGGCCGGTCGCTTTCCCTGCCACGGGCGCTGCGGATGAACGGCGGATGACCATCGCGGGTCGTCTCCTGGTCGGTTTCTCCCCCCGGACGGTCAGGCCGCCACGGAAGTGAGGGCAGCTTGTGCCAAGGGTGTCCGACAAACGTTACGGTGAGCGGCGCATGTCCGTGCAAATCACGCTGCTCGGCGTCCCGTCGGTCACACGCGACGGCGAGCCCGTGGCGCTGGACACGCGCAAGGCGTTGGCGCTGGTCGCGCATCTGGCCCTCTGTGATCGTGCTCGCTCACGCGAGGCGCTCTGCGATCTGCTGTGGCCGATGCGCGACGCCCGCCACGCCCGCGGCGCTCTGAGACGCACGCTCTCCACCCTGCGGGTCGCGATCGGAGCGGACCGGGTCCAGACGCCCGGCGACCGCGTCGCGCTAAGGCGCGGGCCGGGCCTGCGGATCGATGTGCACCGCTTCCGGGAGCTGACTTCAGGCGGCGCGCCGATCAACGACCTCGGCGAGGCCGTTTCGCTCTTCGCGGGCAGCTTCCTCGAGGGCTTCACGCTGCGCGACAGCGTCGAGTTCGACGACTGGCAGAGCGCCCAGGCCGATCTCCTGAGCCGGGAGCTGGGCTCGGCGCTGCGCCGACTCGTCTCAGGGCTATCGGCGAGCGGCGATCACGAGCTGGCGCTTGCCCACGCCCATCGGTGGCTGGAGCTCGACCCACTGCACGAACCCGCCCACCGCGAGCTCATCCGGCTGCACGCTCTGAACGGCGAACGCGCCGCCGCGATCGAGCAGTATCGCGAATGCGTCCGGACGCTGAGCCGCGAGCTGGGCGTCGCCCCGCTGCAGGAGACGATCGACTGCTACGAGCAAATCAACGACGGGCGCCTGACCCCGCCCCCGCAGGCAGCGTGGCGGCCGACAGGCCCGGGAGCGGCCGCCGTGCCACCGCTGACCGAGTTACCGCTCCTGGGACGCGAACGCGACCTCGCCGCACTCGCCGCCGCGCATACCGCGGCCCGACCGGACGGGCGCTTGGCGGTGATCGAGGGCGAGGCCGGAATCGGCAAGACGCGTTGTTTCGAGGAGCTCGCCCGCCGCGCACGCGCCGCGGGGGCAGTGGTTCTCACGGCACGCTGCCACGACGACGAGGCCGGCCTCCCGTATGGACCGGTCATCGAGCTGCTCCGCGGCGCGCTGC
>JALYZL010000494.1 GCA_030948875.1 Actinomycetota bacterium | reverse complement strand
CGTCACCGTCAACCAGAACACGCGACTGGAAGCCGGCGACCAAGTTGTCGTCCTCACCGATCCCGCCCAATCAGACGAACTCCGAAACCGCTTCGAAACCTCCCAGACCCCCCCGGGCCTGGACCCCACCGCCTAGGTCGCAATCCCGAGATTCCGTCCCAGGAGCGCTGCAGAACTTCCCCTGACGCGACCCGGCTCGCTTCTGCTCTCTCAGTGTGATGCTGGGTGGGAGCGGCAGCCAGAGGCGGCGACTGCGCGCCGGCAGCTGAGCAAACCTCAGTCGTCGCAGACGGGGTGGCCGGCTGCGTCCGGCACTCACCCGGCTACGCCGACTTGCGCCGCTTGCGGACCGGCGGCAACATCCCGCTCTCGCGGTCCTCGCGCTCGACGGCCTGGGCGAGCTGGTCGGCGACGTCGCCGAGCTCGGCGTAGGCGCGGGCGACCGCGCGCAGGCTCCGGCCCTCGCTGACCCGGTCGAGCTCCGCGACCGCCTCGTCAAAGCGCTCCCACAGCTCCGCCGGGCCCCGCCGGCCGCTGCCCGGCTGCAGCTCATACGGCGGTTTGGCGCCGCCGCGCGCCGGCGGCCATTCAAACCCGTCCCCATACGCCGCCTCACACGCGGCTGCCCGCTGGCTCGCAGCTGCGGCAAGGGCGGCCAAGCGGGCGCTGAACCCCGCGTCCGGCGGCGCGAGCACATGCTCGCGCAACGCCGCGCGCCACACGTCTCGGGCCTCGTGGAACGCCTGCTCGGAATCGGCCATCAGCCGCCCAGCATCCCGTCAAAGGGATCCGTCGAGCCAGCGGCACCGGCCGGCCGCGGGAGAGCCACCCCCGGCTCGTCAGTCGCAAACGCCCACGGACTCTCCCCCACAGGAGATCCAACATCCCCTCGCATCCGCTCCACCTCCGCCCGCGGGATCAGGAAGCGATTCCCTATGCGGACGCCGTGGAGCCGGTCGCCGCGGATCCAGTTACGGATTGTCTGAGTCGACGCGCTCAGCGCGTCAGCCGCTTGCGAGACAGTGAGAAGGTCGGGGTGCGCCATTGCGGTTGAGGATAACCATTGCGCCAAATTTGCAAAGGCTGTGCAGTCGCAGGCTCAAGAATGCGCTTGTCCGATCCGATGACCAGTAGTAGCCTAGTACCGAGGTACCGAATGGCACGCGCACAGTCCCCCATCAAGGTTCACGAGTCCACCAAGGAGAAGGTCCGTTACGCGGCCTCGATGACCGGTCTCCAGCAGTCGGAGATCGTCGAGAAGGCCGTCGACGAGTACGTCGAGCGTCACCGTGACGACTTTGCGGCGCGGATCGAGCGCGCCCGCCAGGCGCTGCTCGGCGGCGAGGCG
Source organism: Actinomycetota bacterium (assembly GCA_030948875.1). GTDB lineage: Bacteria > Actinomycetota > Thermoleophilia > Solirubrobacterales > Solirubrobacteraceae > Palsa-465. Next base: position 1,127 of record JALYZL010000494.1, on the reverse strand, counting down.
GCGACCCTCGCGTACGCCTCCGGGGTGACCGTCGAAGACGTCGAGCGCCTCGGCGGCGTCAAGCCGGACTGATCGGCTCGCGGAGCCCCAGGCGAGCGACCTCGAACCACTCGAGCGGCCCCGAGGGCCAGTCGGTCCGTGACTCCCACACCTCCGCGCCGGCAGCATCGAAGACAATCGCGAATAGCAGTTCGCGGAGCCGGTCCACCACGAAGACGCCGTCGGCGGCCCGGGTCGCAATCGCGACCCAGATTTCGTCGCCCGCCTCCGAAACCAGTAACCGTGCGTCGACGAGCTCGCCGAACCGGATCAGCAGACCCCTGTCCGGCGCCGCTGCTGCGGCCACGAGCGAGGGGGAAGCTTCCACTCGAGCGGCGGCCAGGACCCGGGCGTCGCGCTCGAACGCATCGCGCAGTCGGTCGTCGTCGTCCGGAAGCAGCCGTCCGGCCTCGTGCAGCGCCACGATCACCTCGTAGGCGTCGCTGGGCGACCCTGCCGCCCGTTGGGCACCGGCCAGCAGCCAGAACCGCCCAGCTTCGTCCTCCAGCCAGGTCGCGCCCCGCCAGCGCCAGTGCCGTAGCCGGTAGACGAGTGGATGGTCAATTGCCAGGATCCGCTTCTGGCCGCGCGGCGCCGCCGGAGCGACCCTGCGCGCCTCCTCCATCAACGGGTGCTCGGTCGAGCCGAGATCGACGTCGACCGTCGGCAGCTCGACGCCGCGGTCGTCACGGAGACACCGGATCGTCGGGCGCGTACGCCGTTCAGGCTGAGCAGCCATCGCCGGCGAAGCTAGCCAGCTGTCCCGACGGATCGCCGCACGCCCAACCCGCGTTCGCGGTTGTGGCCGAGTCCGGCCACTCGTGCGGCCGAATTGTGGCCGCCCACCGTCACGGCCGCCCGCAAACAGCGGCAATTCCTTCGTGCGAACGACCCCAGCGTTCGCACCCTTAAACACCTGCAGCGGGGCGAAATCGAAAGGATTTCGCACCCGCTGCAATCAGTGGAGACGGCGGGAATTGAACCCGCGTCCGCAGTCGCATGAAAGGTGGCGTCTACGAGCGTATCCGGCGCTCTGATCTCATCTTCCGCTCGCCTCGCCGGCGGGGTTGCGAAAGACCAGCTTCGAA
>JALYZL010000473.1 GCA_030948875.1 Actinomycetota bacterium | reverse complement strand
CCGCCGAGGCGGCGCTCGCGTGCGGCGCGCGACCGCTGGCGACCGGCGGCGCCCTGTCCCGTGGGCGCCGCGACCTCGATCTCTTTCTCCTCCAGCATCGGCTCGAACCGCTGCTCGCGCGCCACGGAGCGGCGACGATCGGCGCAGGCGAGGGCAGGTGAGCGAGGTCGTGCCGCGTCCGCGGATCGGGCGCGAGTTCTTCGAGGATCTCTATGCCGGCTCCGAGGATCCCTGGGGCTTCGCCACCAGTGACTACGAGCGCGACAAGTACGCCGACACGCTCGCGGCGCTCGGCGACGCGCGCTTCGCGCGCGGCCTCGAGGTGGGCGCCTCGATCGGGGTATTCACCGAGCAGCTCGCCGACCGGTGCGACGAGCTCGTGGGGATCGACGTCTCCGAGCGGGCGCTTGCGCGCGCCCGGGAGCGCCTCGGCGGCCACCCGGGCGTAAGCCTCGAGCGAATGACCTTCCCCGAGGAGATGCCGCCCGACCCCTGGGACCTCGTGGTGTGCTCCGAGATCCTCTACTACTTCGACGACGCCCCCTTCGCGCTGGCCGTCGAGCGCCTGCGCGCCGCGCTCGAGGACGGGGCGACGGTGCTCGCCGTGCACTGGCGGCCGGGGACGAGCACCTATCCGCTGCGCGGCGACGAGGTGCACGACCGGCTGCGCGCCGAGCTCGGTGACTGGCACGCGTTCGACGGGCGCCGCCCGCGCTACCGCCTCGACCGCTTCGAAGGCCACTGATGGCGCCCCAGCAGGTGGTCATCATCGGCGCCGGACCGGCGGGCCTGGCCGCGGCCCGGGGCTACCGAGAAGCCGGCGGCGAGGGCGCGGTGACCCTGATCGGTGCCGAGCCCCATCTTCCCTATCGACGGCCGCCGCTGACGAAGGAGTTTCTGCGCGGCGAGATGGCCCGCACCGAGCTCGCGCTCGAGCAGGCGAGCTGGTTCGCCGAGCGCTCGGTCGAGCTCCGCCTCGGGACCCGCGCGGAGGAGCTCGATCCCGTCGGCGGCGCCGTCCGGCTCGCCGACGGGCAGTCCGTGGCCGCCGACGCCTGCGTGCTCGCCACCGGCTCGCGCCCGCAGCGCCTCTCCGTGCCCGGCGCCGACCACGAGGACGTCCTCGAGATGCGACTCCTCGGCGACAGCGAGCGCCTGATCGAGCGCGCGCGGAGCGCCGCGAGTGCAGTGGTCATCGGCTCGGGCTTCATTGGCTGCGAAGCCGCCGCCTCGCTCGCCATGCGCGGGCTCGAGGTGACGCTCGTCACCGCGGAGCCGGTTCCCCAGGCGGACCGGCTCGGCACCGCGGCCGGCGGCCGGATCGCCGGCTGGCTGGGCGAGGCCGGGGTGACCCTGATCCTCGACGCTGAGGTCGAGGAGATCGTGCGCGCGCGCCAGGTGCACGTCGCGGGCGGCCCCGAGCTCGACACCGACGTCGTGCTCCTCGCCACCGGCGTCGTCCCGGGCGGCGAGCTCGCCGGGGCGATGGGCCTCGAGCTCCACGACGGCGCGGTGCCCGTCGACGCCTCGATGCGCAGTGAGAACCCCTTTCTCAGCGCCGCCGGGGACGTCGCCTGGGCGCTCAACGGCAGCGCTGGCAGGCGACTGCGCGTCGAGCACTGGGGCGACGCGCTCGCCCAGGGTCTGGTCGCCGGTCGCGCGCTCGCCGGCGAGGACGGCGTGTGGGACGAGGTGCCCGGGTTCTGGTCGACGATCGGCACCCACACCCTCAAGTACGCCGCCTGGGGCGACGGCTTCGACGAGGACCGCCTGATCGATCACGGCGACGGCGCCTTCACCGTCTGGTACGCGCGAGCCGGTGTTGCCGTCGGCGTGCTCACCTACGAGCACGACGAGGACGGCGGGCAAGCGCGCTTCGAGCGCGGGCGTGAGCTCATCGCCCGGGGAGAGCGGCTGTGAGCGCCATGCCCCCGGACCCCGGCCTGCGTGCCGTCGTCGTCGTCCCGGCCCGCGACGAGCAGGAGCGCATCGGCGACTGCCTGCGCGCGCTGGCCGAGCAGAGCGGGGTCGAGCCCGGCGCCTTCGAGGTAGTCCTCGTCCTCGACCACTGCACCGACGGCACCCGCTCGCGGGCGCTGAACGCCGGCTCCGAGCACCCCGCGATGCCCCTCATCGTGCTCGAGTCCGGCCGCCCCGGCGCCGGCCACGCGCGGCGAGTGGGGATGGACTTCGCCTGCGAGCGGCTCCTCGCCGCCGGACGCCCCGGCGGCCTGATCGCGAGCACCGACGCCGACTCCCGGGTCGCCCCGGACTGGCTGTCCACTCAACTCATACTCGCAAGCGAGGGCGCCCGCGCCATCGGCGGGCGGATCGAGCTCGATCCCCGCGAGGCGTCGGCGCTCCCTCCCGCCGTCCTCGAGGCGCGGGGCATCCAGGCCGGCGACCGCCTGGCCCGGGTCCGCGCCCGGGACTCGGGCGCCGCCTGCGGTCACCACCAGTTCAGCGGCGCCTCGCTCGCCGTCACTGCGCAGACTTACCGCGAGGTCGGAGGGCTGCCGATCGGCGAGGCGCTCGAGGACGAAGCTCTGGAGCGGACGCTCGAGGACCGCGGGATCGAGATCCTGCGTACCTCGCAGGTGCAGGTGACGACCTCGGCGCGGACCGACGGCCGCGCGTCGCGGGGCCTCGCCCGCGACCTCGCCCTCGCCGACTGGCGCGCCAGGCGCAGTTTCCGCGCCGACGAGTTCACCGCCGAGGGGCTGCTGGCGCGCAAGACGGGGCCGATCACCGCGATCCTCCCGGCGCGCGAAGTGGCGGCGACGATCGGCCCCATCCTCGACGCCGTCACCAGGCTCCGCGAGCTCGGCCTCCTCGACGAGATCCTCGTCGTCGATGCCGCCTCCGAGGACGGCACCGCGCTCACCGCGACCGCCCGCGGCGCGACGGTGCTCCAGGAGGACGAGCTCCTCACCGAGTACGGGCCCGCTCGCGGCAAGGGCGACGCGATGTGGCGAGCGCTCAGCATCGCTCGGGGGGAGATCGTCGTCTTCCTCGACGCCGACACCAGCGACTTCGACGCGAGCTTCGTCGTCGGCCTGCTCGGGCCGCTGCTCTGCTACCCCGAGATCTGCTTCGTCAAGGGAGCGTTCCTGCGTCCGCTGCAGCTCGCCGGCCGTCTCCTCCCGGGCCAGGGAGGACGCGTCACCGAGCTCGTCGCGCGTCCCCTCCTCAATCTCTACG
>JALYZL010000460.1 GCA_030948875.1 Actinomycetota bacterium | reverse complement strand
GCGATGACGTGATCATCGCCGGCTCGGTCTCCGATGAGCAGGCCAAGGAGCTGTTCGGCGAGTGGCAAGCGCCAAGACCATACATCCGGATAGTGCCCCAGCCCCCTGAGGGAGCGCTAGTGCGGTGATCGGATTGAGGTCGAGTGAGTCTGTCGGGAGGAGATACAAGCGAGCATCGACAAGCGCCAGAGCGCCAGCGCGGTTTGCGCAACGGGTTTCGGCCCCGGCACGTGCAGACCGGGAGGGTGAACCTGGGATTGAGATGCCGCAGGCTCGCGAGGCGGCATTGCCGTTTGTCTCAAAACTGTTTTGCGAAGCGGCACTGCAAGCGGGTGCTGAGAACGGATCCGCTCAAGGCGCTGATCGTCGGCGCGTTCGTGCGCGGCCTGTCGATGCGCGACATCGAATCTCTGTGTGAGGAGGCCGGCCTAGGGAACACGTCGCGTTCGACGGTCGCGAGGATCTGCGCTGAGCTGCACGAGCGCTTTGAAGCGTTTTGTCGCCGCTCGCTTTATGACGTCAACGTGGTCGTGTTGTTCCTTGACGCGATCTATCTACCGGTCTGCCGGAGCGGCCCGAAGGAGGGTGTGATCTGCGCGCGGGAAATCACTGAAAACGGCGCCAGGGCACTGGTTTCGGTGCGGTTGGGGATGCGCGAGACCAAGGAGGACTGGCTCGAGCTCGGCCGCGACCTCATTAGCCGCGGGCTTGCCGCGCCACGGTTTGATCGTCGCTGACGGCGCGGCCGGGCTGCCCTCAGCGATTAAGGAGATCTGGCCCCGGGCAGATCGCCGGCGCTGCGCCGTTCACCGCCTGAGAAACCTCCAGGCCAAACTTCCCAAATCAGAACACGACCGAACCCGATTCAACTACTGGTCAGCGCTCAACGACGTACAGGTCAGCGCTCACAACGCGACCTCGGTCAAAGACGGCAAGCTCCGCTTCGGGGTCCTGATCTCAGAGCTCGAGCACGCCGGCTACCAGGCGGCCGCCCGCTGCCTCGCAGATGACCTCGACGCGCTGGTCGTGCACCTGCGCTACCCCTGGTCAAGCCATGACACGTCCGCCGTCACTCCCCTGCTTCTCAGGAGTTCGAGTTCCTCCACGGCGGCGTGAAGCGCACTTTCGCGGCGCGGTGGCGGACTATCGAAATTCCTTGATGAGAGGTGCTAATCGACCGTGCTGCACGGCCGCAGCAGCAGAAGCTTGCTGAGCATTGGTTGGAACGGTCGCGTGTCGTGGCCACAACAAGCGCAACACGATTGCGCGTCTATTCGAGCGCGACGGGCCGGCAATCAAGGCAAGGCTTCATCAAGGATCGAATGCAATCTCGTCCGCCGCCGTCACGTGTCGTTCACACGAGCAGATCGGGATCATTGATGCGCTCCTTCGGCTTGTGCGCCGAGGCGATCCGGGCGATCGAGGCCTGGATCGACGAGTAACGGCGACCAGCGACGTCAGCAGTCGCTCGGTTACCGGACCCGTACCGAGCTCCGCGCCGCGGGGCTCAGCTGAACCGGCGCACAAACGGGAGCCTGTCGGTGTCATTCCAGGGGATCCACTCCGGGCTTAGTTTGATGGCAAGTCCCCTGACGTGCGACGATACGATGATGTTCTCCGGCGGTCGGCCTGGACGCGAATCAATGATCCAGATGCTCCAGGGCCTCACCGAGGAGGACCATCGGCAGTGCCTGGTGGGGGAGAGCGCGTGGGCTGGGGAGCGATGAGGCCTTTTGTCGTCAACGGCCATGACCGTCTCGTGTTTCCTTCCAACTTCATCGCCGAGTTGGATTTCTCGGTTCTCGAGACCCTGGACCAGCTGGGAGCGGTGATCAGACGCGACTTCGAGGCCAAGGCGCCGACCGGCACTGAGATTCTGGAGCGGGTCGATTCGGACGCTTATCGCTCCCGCTACGAGCTGCTGCGCGATCTCGCGATGAACCTGGTCTGGGGCAACCGCTACGCGATGACGATGTACGAGAAGCGTCCGACGCGATGGCGTGACCTTCCCCGCCACCGCGATGACGTGTTCCTGCCGCTGCTGACTCCCTGGGAGCAGAGCGACCGAAAGGGCGCTGCCGGCGCTGGGGCGTGGAGCCAGCTCCCCCCCGCGTGGGACGCCGGTGCCGAGGACCGGATCTTCGCACTCCTGTTCGACATCTTTCGCCACAAGCGCCACCACGCGGCCGAGCTTCCACCGGTGAAGCCGACCGTGGCGGAGATCACGAGCGATCCGGAGAACCTCACTTTCTGCTTCCCGACCCACAACCCGGACTACCCGACCTGCAGCTACCAGGAGATCCTCGACTGCACGGAAACGGTGCCCGAGCTCGAGCCGCTTCACCGTTTGGCGATGGTCCTCCACAACCAGTATCCGTGGGATCTGGCCCGGACGCGACTGGAAGAGGTCGGGAAGATCGGCGATGACGATTTCGTCGTGGCGTTCGTGCCGCGAAACCCGGAGGTGCTCGAGTTCATCCGGCGCGTGAAGGCCGGGCGTCCCGCGCGCCCAAGGCCCGCACCCCCGGCCGAGGCGCGAGAGCCCGTCGAGCCGTTCGCGCCGGTCGTCGTCCGTGAGCAGTTGGCGCTCATGCCGCGCCTCGAGTCGTTGGCCGTGGTCAAGGGTGAGCACGTCTGCACGAACGAAGACGTGATCCGCAATGCCGCCTACAGCTGGTCGCCCATGACCGCCGACGAGATCCAGGAGAAGACCGGGATCGAGGAGCGGCGCTACACGGGGCGCCGACTCGAGCACATCTCTCTGCAGGCGGCGCGGGCGGCCCTCGAAGGTGCCGAGCGCCGGCCCGAGGAGATCGGAGCAGTCATCTTCTGTTCGTGCACGAGCACGCGGCTGATCCCGTCTGTCGCGTCCTGGCTTTCCGGGCAGCTCGGGATTTTCCAGACGCATGGCTCGTTCGACCTCGTCGCAGCCTGCGCTGGCTTCCCCTATGGCCTGGGCGAGGCGGTGCGCCTCATCCAAGAGGTGAAGCGCCCCGTGCTCGTTGTCTGTGCCGAGAAGTTCTCGGACAAGATCGGCAGCGTTCGTCCGTCCCGGATGATCTTCGGCGACGGGGCGTCCGCGCTGGTCGTCGGGCCCGCCGAGCCGGGTGCGGCGCCCGACATCGAGGTCGTGCAGATCTACGCCAGCGGTCCGGTCAGCCAGGTAAACTCGATCATCTGGCCCAACCCGGAGTTCGATAACAACATCACGGTCTATGGGCCGGAGGTGAAGGCCCTTGTGGAGCGTTACCTGGTCCAGATGATGGGCGAGCTGCGCGCGCTACCTGCTCCCGAAGGCGGCCGCGGCTCGCTGCTCGACACCATCGACATCGTCGTTCCCCACCAGGCCAATAAGACGATGGTCGCCAAGATTGCGGTGGCGGCCGGCCTCTCGGCTGATCACCTGTACTTCAATGTCGAGAAGGTGGGCAACGTCTCCGCCGCCAGCATCCCGCTCGCGATCTACGACGCCGTCAGGGAGGGCGTGATCGACCATCCGATGCGGGTGTTCACTCCGGCCTTCGGGGCCGGCGCGGTGGGCGGCTACACGGTGATCCGGATCGATCCCACCATCGTCGTTCCCGAACAGGCCGAACAGTCCGAGCTGATGACGATCCCGGAAGGGAACGTGGCCACCTCATTGGAAGATGTCCGAGCGGCGTTCGGAGGGTGACCTCGGATTCACACGCGTAGCGATCGTCAACCGTGGCGAGGCCGCGGTGCGCCTGCTCCGCGCGGTCCGGGAGCTCAACCTCGAGCACGGCGGGGGGATGCGGACGATCGCGTTGCACACCGAGGCCGAGCGGAGGGCGATGTTCGTGCGCGAAGCCGACGAGACGGTGCTCATTGCCGGGCAGCGCCCCTATCTCGACCATGGCGAGCTTGAACGCGCGCTGCGCGCGAGCGACGCCGACGCGGCCTGGGTCGGTTGGGGCTTCGTCGCCGAGGACCCTGCCTTCGCCGAGATGTGCGCCGACATCGGCGTTGTCTTCATCGGTCCGCCATCTGAGGTCATGCGGCGCCTGGGCGACAAGATCGCCGCCAGGTTGCTCGCCGAGGAGCTGGGCGTGCCGGTCGCCGCTTGGGGCCGTGGGCCGGTGGAGAGCCTCGACGCGGCCGTCGAGCACGCCCGCACGATCGGCTATCCGGTCGTGATCAAGGCCCGGGCCGGCGGGGGCGGCCGCGGCGTCCGCTTCGCTGGTTGTGACGAGGAGCTCGCCTCGGGCTTCGAGCGCGCCCGGGCCGAGGCGCTGCGTTGTTTCGCCGACGGAACGGTGTTCATCGAACGTTTTGTCTCCGGGGCACACCGCGTCGAGGTGCAGATCATCGCCGACCAACACGGCGCTGTCTGGGCGGCAGGCGTGCGTCACTGCTCGATCCAGCGCTGTAACCAGAAGCTGATCGAGGAGTCGAGCTCCGCCGCGCTCAGCCCCGAACAGGAGCGCGAGCTGCGAGCTACGGCGGTCACACTGGCCCGGTCAGTCGGGTATCGCATCGTCGGCACCGTCGTGTTCCTCTACCAACCCGAGCAGCAGACCTTCGCGTTCCTTGACGTAAGCCCGCGCCTCCAGGTCGAGCACCCAGTGACAGAAATGACCACGGGGCTCGACCTCGTCAAGCTGCAGCTTCA
>JALYZL010000436.1 GCA_030948875.1 Actinomycetota bacterium | reverse complement strand
TTCGATCGCTGTCGTCTGGATGATGTGTGGCTGTCTCGCACTCGCGTCCGCCGCGAGCGCGCGAGTGCTGCTCGTCGGCACCTACCACCGCGACCCTGCTGCCTGACCGCTGGCTCGGCGGCGCTCTAGAAGAGTTACCCGAGCTGCACGGTAAGCCCCGCGGTGACTTTCAACGCCCCGTTTCTGAAGGAGGTCCTGTGCGACTCGGAGGTCGCGTCAGCCCGTTCGGCTGCCAGGCCGGGCGACCACTATCCCCGTCTCCAGGCGCCGATCATGCACCGACTGCCGAATAAGCTGAAGACCATGCCCAATCCGAGCCTGGGCGTGCCCTCGAGCCAATGGTGCACGAAGAACGGACACCACTGACGCGGTGAGCTGAGCGTCGGCGGCGCCCCGCCCGCTTGATGGCCGGGCGCCTAACCTGTCGTCCGTGGCCCCGATCGTCGTCAAGCTTGGATCGAGCATCGTCGCGGATGTGAGCGGCGCCGTGCGGGCCGACGTGCTGGCCGGAATCTGCGATCAGATCGGCGAGCTTCACCGTGGGGGGCGCTCGCCAATCGTCGTCACGAGCGGGGCGATCGCGCGGGGCATGGGGGTGATGTCGCTTGCGTTGCGCCCGCGGGCGATGGACGAGCTGCAGGCCGCCAGCGCGGTCGGTCAGGGAAAGCTCTATCGCGTGTATGACGAGCTGCTCTCAGAGCGGGGAGTGCGCAGCGCGCAGGTGCTGCTGACGTTCTTCGACATCAGCGCGCGCACCCACTATCTGAACGCCCGCCAGACACTTCGCAAGCTGCTCGACTGGCGGGTGGTTCCGGTGATCAACGAGAACGACACGACCACCACGGACGAGATCTCGTTCGGCGACAACGACTTCCTGGCCGCTCAGGTGGCGATCCTGATGGGCGCCGAGCTGCTGGTGCTCCTGACGGACGCCGACGGCCTCTACACGGCCGATCCGCGCCTTGACCCGAACGCTCGGCTGATCGGCGAGGTCACCGAATTCGAGGAACTCGAGGGGCTTCAGATCGGCCATGCCACCTCGCCGCTGGGGTCGGGCGGGATGCGCTCGAAGGTCGTGGCGGCCGAGATGGCCACGGCGGCCGGAATCCCTGCGGTGGTCGCCAGCGGTCTCGCGACCGGAACGATCCTCGCGGCGGCCGATGGCGAGCCGGTCGGCACGCGGTTCGCTGCACGGGAGGGACGCTATTCGAGCTTCAAGCTGTGGCTCAAGTACGCCAAGCCGACCCGCGGTCAGGTTCTCGTCGACTCCGGAGCGGCCCGCGCCCTCCGGGAGGGCGGGACGAGCTTGCTCCCGGTGGGAATCATCGATGTGAGCGGCGATTTCGATGCCGGTGACGCTGTCGAGGTCACGCACGACGGCGAGCTGGTGGGTAAGGGGATCTGCAATTACACCGCCGAGGAGCTGCGCCGAGTGCACGGGCTGAAGTCGGGGAACGTGCGAGAGCTGCTGCCCCGCGCGAGCCAAGAAGCAGTTCATCGCGATTACTTCGTCCTCGCGTAATCTCTAGCAATGGCCGTCACCGTCGCATCGGTCGCCGATACCTGCGCCGCCGCCAAGCAGGCTGCCACGGTCCTGGCGGCGCTCGATTCCGGGATCAAGAACGCCGCGCTGCACGCTGTCGCAGACACGCTCGAGCGGCGCAGCCCGGAAATCCTCGATGCGAACTCGCGAGATCTGGCCGCTGGTCGCGAAGCTCATCTGACCGCGGCGCTGCTGGACCGACTTTCGCTCGACGAGCGCCGGGTGGCGGAAATCGCGCGCCAGGTCAGGGACATCGCTTCGATGCCCGATCCGGTTGGCGAGGTGATCGAAGGACGCCGGCTCGCAAACGGACTACAGGTGCGCAAGGTCCGGGTGCCACTCGGCGTGATCGCGGTGGTCTATGAGGCGCGCCCGAACGTCACGATCGACGCAGCCGCCCTGTGCCTGAAGGCAGGCAATGCGGTTGTTCTGCGAGGGTCCTCGATGGCAATGCACTCGAACGCGGTGCTTGCGGCCACAGCTACGGAGGCGCTGTTGGAAGCTGGGTTTCCCCACGGCTCGATCGCGCTCGTCGCGGGCGGCGGCCGTGAGGAGCTCGCGCAGCTGGCGACGCAGACCGGACTTGTCGACCTGATCATTCCGCGCGGCGGCGAGGGCCTCAAGGCCGCGCTCTCCGCGGTCGCGACCGTGCCCGTGCTCTATGCAGCCTCGGGCAACTGTCATGTGTATGTGGAGAGGAGCGCCGATCAGGAAGCCGCGCTCGCGATCGCACTGAACGCAAAGGTGCAGCGTCCGAGCGTGTGTAACGCAGCCGAAACCCTTCTCGTAGACCGCGCCGTCGCGGGGGAGTTTCTTCCCGGCGCTCTTCGCGCACTTGCCGACGCCGGGGTTGAGCTCCGGGGGGACGTGCACGTCCGCGAGATCGCGGGCGATCTTCCCGTCGCGGCGGCGAGCGAGGATGACTGGGGCACCGAGTACCACGCCCTGACGTTGGCGATCGGCGTGGTCGACGGCACCGCCGAGGCGATCGAGCACATCAATCGCTACGGCTCCGGTCACTCGGACGCGATCGTGACCCGGGACACGGACGCTGCTCGCTCCTTCCAGCTGGGCGTCGACTCGGCCTGCGTGTACGTGAATGCCTCCACCCGGTTCACCGACGGGGGGGAGTTCGGAATGGGGGCCGAGATCGGCAACTCGACCCAGAAGCTCCACGCCCGCGGACCGATCGGCCTGCGGGAGCTGTGCAGCTACAAGTACCTCGTCGACGGCTCAGGGCACGTCCGCGGGTGAGCCGGCCGGATCGCTGACGGTCGCGGTGCGG
>JALYZL010000423.1 GCA_030948875.1 Actinomycetota bacterium | reverse complement strand
CCCGGGGCGGCGGACGGATCGATCAGCACGAGATCCTCCGCCGGACGCGGCAGTTGCTGGACAGTGGGGCCCAGGGCATCGTCTATGGCCGCAACGTGATCCAGCATCCCGATCCGGTGGCGATGACCCGCGCGCTCGCCGCGGTCGTGCACGAGGACCGCACGCCCGAGGACGCCGAGGCAGAGCTCGGGGCGTCAGTGACGGCCTAAGGGACACGGTAGGGTGGGGTCTTGGCTCGTGGCATCCCAGTCGGCGAGCGCGGGTGGTTCGCTCTTTCGGATGAGCACGACACGGCCGTCATCGCGGGTGGCATCGTGGGATTGGCCACCGCGCGCGAACTGCTCCGGCGGCGGCCCGGCCGGAGCCTTGTGCTTCTGGAGAAGGAGTCGTCGCTCGGCAGCCATCAGACAAGCCGCAACAGCGGCGTCGTCCACGCCGGCATCTACTACGCTCCGGGGTCGCTGGAGGCGAGACTGCGTCAGCGGCGCCCGCGAGCTCTACGAGGACTGCGCCGAACGCGCGATCCCCGTGAAGCGAAGCGGCAAACTGATCGTCGCCCTCTCTCAGCGAGAACTTCCCAGACTCGACGAGCTCGAGCGGCGGGGGCGCCTGAACGAAGCCCCGGAGCTCCGGCGGCTGACTCGCGCGGAGCTCTCGGAGGTGGAGCCCGAGGCGGTGGCATCGCCGCGCTGCACTCGCCGCACACCGGGATCGTCGACTTCTCGGCGGTGGCGCGCGCCATGGCCGAGGACGTTCGCGCCGCCAGGGGCGTTATCCGTACGGGCTGCGAGCTCGCCGACACGGAGAGGACAAGGCGGGGATCCGGCTCACCCACCGCGAGGGCGATCTCGCCGTCCGGCGCGCCGTGTTCTGCGCCGGCGCGTGGTCAGACGTGCTGGCTCGGCGTGCGGGCGCGGCGAGCGCGATCAGAACAGGGGTCCCGCTGGCGCGGCGAGGCGGCCTCGGCTTGCGGCGCAGCTCAATACAGCTCGACACACTCCCCGCGGTGGACGACAGGCTGGCGGAGCAATCGCGTGTGCGAGGTTCTTGTTCGCCGATCCGGGCGTGCGTCAGCCGACGTCGACGGAGTTGAAGCGCTCGTCGGCCCTGAACCGTCGTCGGCGCCCGAAACGCACTGCGCCGAGACTTCAACATCATTTCCCGCGGCATGTTGCAGACCCCGTCACACTCCTATCCATGAGCGCTGTACGAGACGAACTACGACGACTGATCGAGTCCGGGCCGATGGCCCATCTCAGCACGATCAACCCCGACGGCAGCCCGCAGGTCACGGTCATCTGGATCGGTCTGGACGGCGGTCAGGTGGTCAGCGGCCACATGAGTCATAACCAAAAGCTGCGGAACATCGAACGCGACCCACGCGTCGTGCTCTCGTTCGACGGCCCCCGCGACCACAAGGCCTTCCTGAACCCCTACGCGGTGCTTCGCGCCAGGGCCACCGTCGAGCCCAGCGACGGCGCCTGGGATCTCCTCAACCGCCTGACCAGGGTCTACCTCTCACCCGACTCCGGGTTCCCGGGAGCGAAGCGGCCGGGCTACATCGCCCACTACGCGATCGAGCGGATCAGCGGCGTTGGCCCCTGGATCGCGCAGCAGCGCGACTAGACCTGGGCGGGTTCGTCGCGATGGCGGCAGACTCTCGCCGACTTCTGCATGACAGGCAATCCGGGCGCGGGAAGCCACGGTCGGTGTGATCGAGGAGTCGGCAAAAGGCGGTCGCTAGGTCGGAACCGCTGTGTAGGGCGAAAACAGTCGTCCGCCGGCGCGATCGTGGGCGGGAAGGTGAGCGTTGCCTTTGAGGATGCGCAGGCCGCGACCGCGGGCCTGACGCCGGAATGGCTGCCGAACGCATTTGTGGACCGGTTCTGGCCGACGGTCACGGTTGGGCTGCGGTCTGGTGGCCGAGCGATTGCGAGTTCGCGAAGGAACGTAGAAAGGGGTCTCATGGAACGGCAGGTCGCGAAGTTGCGTTAGCGTTGGGGGATGCTCCGCACCCGCGAGTTGCGCCCGTGGGTGCTGGCCTTGACGAGCGCAGCCGTGATGGCGATTGTGCTGGCAGCGCCTGCCACGCCTGCGGCCGGGTCGTCGAGCGACCTCGCGGTCAAGGGGAAGAAGGAGATCGCGATGGAGCTGGTGTCCAGCGCGGAGAACTCGTCGCTGAACTGGCGTGCGCAGTACGGCTACATCCAAGACATCCAAGATGGTCGTGGCTACACCGCAGGGATTATCGGGTTCTGCTCGGGGACAGGGGACATGCTCGTGGTCGTGCGGATGTACACACGCCTGCGGGCGCACAACCCGCTCGTTCGCTTTCTCGCTGCCCTGCGACGCGTCAACGGCACGCCTTCGCACCGCGGGCTGGGATTGAAGTTCGTCGCCGCGTGGAAGCGTGCTGCCAACGATCCGGCGTTCCAGGATGCCCAGCGAACCGAACGTGACCTGAAGTATTTCAACCCAGCGGTGGCGCTCGCCAAGTCAGACGGACTCCGGGCGCTTGGCCAGTTCGCCTACTACGACGCGGCGGTGGTCCACGGTTTCGACGGGATGCGGGCGGTCCGCGCACGTGCCATCACGCACGCCCAGCCGCCGTCGAGCGGGGGCGACGAAGTGACTTACCTAAACGCGTTTCTCGACGAGCGGAATGTCGAGATGAGCAAGGAAGCCTCACACAGCGACCTGTCGCGGATCGAGAGCGAGCAGCGCAAGTTCCTTATCGAGGGCAACCTGGATCTGAACCCGCCACTGCGGTGGAGCACCTACGGGGATCACTACGCGATCCTGCGCTGAAGTGCCATACGAGGCCCACCGACTTCTTAACGACTCCACGTACCCGGACACTCGCTCCTGAGGCCAGAGTCGCCGCCATTGGGCTCGTCAGGGTCGGGTCGACCGAGATGCAAATGCGATCGTCCGCAGCAGGCCCGGTTTCCGCGCGTTGGGAGTCTGGCGGTCGATGCCCGTCCAGTGCTGCCGTAGGTTTAGAGCGGGTTTTTTGCGGCTGCGAGCGGCGGAGGGTTTGCATCAACTGCGACAACGCGGTTCTTGCTTTGATCGCGTCTGCTCGACGGTCGATCCAAAGTCCGCGGTGTGCGCGTCGAAG
>JALYZL010000412.1 GCA_030948875.1 Actinomycetota bacterium | reverse complement strand
GTACTTGAGTGATCCCGCAGCCGCACCGGCCAGGGCCGCGACTCGGCGATCGGCAGATCCAGCCCCGGCCCGCCGGGCCTCGGACCGTCGGGCGGACGGGTGCCGCCTCCGCCCCCTCCCCCGCCCTCATCCTCGCGGTCGTCGGCGCCGCCCCCGCGGCGCAGGAACCACACAAGCCAGATGATCATGCCGCCGAGGTCGAAAACGCGCAAACCGACCAGGAAGATCCACGCCTGAGTGCTCACGCCGCGAGGGTATAAAGATTTCTCGCGCCGCGCTACTTCTTTTTCCAGGTGCGCATGCGCACCGTGGTCTTCTTGGGCTGGGGAGGCGGGACCGGCGAGGTGATCTCGGTCGCCGTGTAGTCCACACGCGTCCCGGTGAAGAAGCACAGGTACTGGGCGCTATCACCGACCATCAGCTGGGCCGACTGAACCGTGTAGCCGAGGCAGTTGGTGGCGCGGCTCGGTCGCCACAGGAACTGAGACTTGGGGAGGTTGACCGTGAGCAGCGGCGCCCACGTGGGCACGGTCAGCGCGACGAACTGGCCTTTGGCGATCGGTAGCGATTGCGAGAGAACGAACTGCACGACATGGCCGAAATAGGGCTGGAGCTGGAACACCGGGCTCTCGGCCACGACCTTGTAGAAGTGGTGCGGCATCCATTGAAGGACGGTGATCGCGGCTTCGGAGGGCCCGCGGTAGGTGGCGTTGAGGCCCGGCTGCGCGGCCTTCGTCTTGGTCTTGGGGGTGCCGTTGATGTTGGCCAGGGACACTGACGCCGGCGTCACCGTGAATGCGACGATCCTCCCGTTGTGGAGGGCCATTGTCGGGTAGGCCATACCGTCGGCAATGGTCTGCAGAGCGGTCGTCTCGGTGAGGATGATCGGGCATCCGCCCGTCGCCGGGCAGACCGGCTTGGCCAGCGGCGTCGTCGTCGTGCCGAGCTCGATGATCTGCGCAAGGGCAGGGGCGGTGGCGAACGCAAGCAGGGCGACGAGAATCGCCCCAGGCGCCAAAAAGAAGCGTTTCATGTGCCGCATTCAACACCAAGCCGCGGTCGAAGTCGCGCTCGGCAACTTCTCGACCACCGGGGACAACGCCCCCGGCGTGGCGCTGGCCGTGCGGCCAGCCTGGCGCTCGAGCGCCCGCTAGAGCTTGCTGACGTTGATCGCCTTCGGGCCCTTCGGGCCCTCCTCCTCCTCATAGGAGACCTTGGCCCCCTCGGCCAGCGAACGGAAGCCGTCGCCGGAGATGCCGCTGAAGTGGACGAACAGGTCTCGTCCGCCGTCGTCGGGCGTGATGAAGCCGAAGCCCTTGTCGTCGCTGAACCACTTGACGGTGCCAGTTGCCATGTACTCCCCTTAGATGCGTACCACGAACGATCGGCGCATGACGGCGGTCCCGATCCGCGGGAAAAGTAGCAAACGCCAACGGCAGGGCGCACTCACCCGTTCTGGCGACCCGAGATCTATGCTTCAATTCGGGTCATTCACGCAGCTCGGCGGCCGCGGAGGCGATCTCCTCGGGCGACCCGGGGGCGGGAGTCCATGGGAGCCGGAGCGGGTCGCCCTCGTAGCGCGGGATGACATGAACGTGGAAGTGGAAGACGGTCTGCCAGGCCGCCCGTCCGCAGCTGTTGAGGAGGTTCACGCCGTCGGCGTGGAGACGATCTCGCGCCCTGACGGCCAGGCGCTGGGCGGCCAGGGCCACCGCGGCGAGGTTCTCCCCATCGATCTCGAGCAAATCGACGACGTGGACCCGCGGCACCACCAGGGCATGACCGCGCGTAGCGGGGCTGATGTCCATGAACGCCACCGTTCGCTCGTCCTCGGCGACGATCTGGCCCGGCAGCTCACCGGCGATGATCTTGCAGAAGATGCAGTCAGGATCGGTCATCGGCCTCGCGGAGATTAGCCACCAGATCCCGGGCCAGCGCCATCGCCTCATCGGGCGTCGACACCTCGCCGGCGAACGCCGCCTCCTCGAGCTCGCACAGGAGCGTTCCGAGCTCGGGGCCGGGCCCGAGGCGCAGGTGACGGGCGAGCTCGTCCCCCCGCACGATCGGCGCCGGGCGACCGGCGCGCCAGCGAAGCCCCTCGTCCACGAGCTCTCCGGCGAGCTCGAGATGGCACGCGATCGACTGATCGGCCCGGGCGCCGCGCGTGGCGAGCCGATCGGCGATCGAGAGCAGCGTGACATCGACTTCCACCGGCTCGCTCGCGCGCAGGTAGCGGTAGATCGCCCGGCGCGTGAGCGGCGTCGCGTGGACCAGGAACCCCAGCCGCAGGTGATGGCGGGTCAGGGCGGCGACGTGGGCGCGCATCCGCGCGCTCGCGCGCAGCCTCCCCAGCACCTCCCGCGCCACCTCCGCCCCGAGCGCGTCATGACCGATGAACGAGATCCGCCCCGCGTCGTTCACGCTCCGCGTCTGCGGCTTGGCGATGTCGTGGAGCAGGGCGCCGAAGCGCAGCGCCTGACCACGGGTCAGCTCGTCGGCCAGCGGTTCCGCCAGGAGCGCGGTGACCGCCGGGGCACGCTCGCCGAGGATGGCCGATCCTGAGCGCTCGAGCGCGATCGTCTCCGCGAGCGCGGCGATGGTGTGGTCGTACACGTCGAGGTGGTGGTACGGGCTCTGCTCGACGCCGCGCAGCTCGGCGAGCTCGGGCAGGATCTCCTGGGTGACCCCGTAGGCGAGCATGAGCTCGAGGCCGCGGAGCGCCGCGTCGCCGGCCACGATCCGCTTGAGCTCGGCGAAGATCCGCTCCGCGGCCACGCCGGCGAGCGCGGGGGCAACGCTGCGCGCCACCTCGCCGGTGTCGACATCCACCTCGAGCCCGAGCTCGGCGGCGATACGGGGAAGGCGCAACGTACGAAGAGGATCGGCGGCAAACGCCCCCGGGGCGACCATCCTGAGCCGGCCCGCCTCGAGGTCGGCCCGGCCCCCGAAGGGGTCGACGAGCGCGCCGCCGGCGAGCGGCTCGGCGATCGCGTTGATGGTGAAGTCACGCTGGCCGAGGTCATCCTCGATCGTCGAGGCGCCGAGCGGCGTGAGGTCGACCTGCCACGAATGATCGCTGGCGATCACCCGCCAGGAGCCGAACGCCTCTGAGAGCGGGAAGACGGCCGCACCCACCCGCCGGGCGAGCGCACGCGCCGTCTTCGCGGTGTCGGCGGCGATCGCCACGTCGAGATCCGCCGTGGGCCGGCCCAGCAGCCGGTCTCTGACCGATCCGCCGACGAGCCACGCGTCGGTGCCCGCAAGCAGACGCCGGAGCGCGGCGATGGCATCGCCCTGGGCGTCCGGCTTACTCATGCCGGCTTCCCGTCGCGATGGTATTCGCGCGGGACCCGCCCCGAGATCCCGCACACGATCTCGTAGTTGATCGTGTCGATCCGGGCCGCCAGATCCTCGGCGCTCTGGTGCTCGGACCCGTCGGTGCCGATGATCGTCGCCCGCATCCCCGGCCGCACGGTCTCAATGGAATCGACGCCAGTCGATTCCACCTCGACGGTGATGTTGTCCATGCTCACGGTGCCGACCAGCGGATACCGCCGGCTGCCGATGAGGACATCGAGGTTATTTGTGAAGGCGCGGCGAATGCCGTCCGCATACCCGATCGGGAGCGTCGCCAGCCAGGTCTCGTGCTCGGCCACGAACCGCCGGCCATAACCCGCGCTGTCGCCGCTCGCCGCCGCCTTGACCGCGGCCACGTACGAGGTCAGCTCGAGCGCGGGCTCGAGCCCTCGCGCCTCGGCGCTCTCGTGCATAGGGTCCAGGCCGTAGAGCGCGATGCCGCAGCGGACGAGGTCGAAATGCGACGCGGGCTCGCGCAGCGTGGCGGCGCTGTTGGCGGCGTGGACGATGATGCCCGGGTACCGTCGCCGGAGCTCGGCGACGAAGGGGGCAAAGCGCTCGAGCTGGACCCTGACGAAATCATCGCCCGCGTCCGCGGTGGCGAGGTGGGTCATCGCGCCGACAAGCTCCAGCGAGAGCGCCGTGCTCGCGTACTCGGCGACGGCGAGGGCCTCGGCGCTCACCCGCGTCCCAAGGCGTCCCATCCCGGTGTCGAGCTTGACGTGTACTCGCACCCTGCGGTCCTCCGCCCCGGCGGCGGCCAGTTCGGAGACGAAGCGCTCATTCCAGGCGACGACGTCGGCACCGGCCGCAAGCGCGAGCGGGAGCTCCTCGAAGCTGATCGCCCCCATCACCAGGATCGGCGTACGGATCCCCGCCGCCCTGAGCTCCGCCGCCTCCACGGCCGTGGCCACCGCCAGCCAGCTCGCTCCCCCCGCCAGCGCCGCCCGGGCCGCGGGCAGGGCACCGTGCCCGTATCCGTCGGCCTTGACCACCGCGCACAGCATCACGCGCGGATCGAGCTCCCTCCGTATGCGATCGGCATTGCGTTCGATCGCCGCCAGGTTGACCCGGGCGAGCGCTCGTAGCATGCCGCTCAGCGTATCGCCCGGCGCGCTAGCGCCGCTGGCAGCGCGTCGATAACGTCGCTGGCGATCACGCCCTCGGGGCCGATCGTCGACTCCGCGTAGCGCCCCGCGCTGACATGGGCGAACACCCCGGCGCAGGCAGCGTGGAAGGGGTCCATGCGCTTGGACAGGAAGGCGCCGATCACTCCCGAGAGCACGTCGCCTGTGCCCGCCGTGGCGAGCGCCGGAGCACCGCCCCGGCTCACCGCCACGCGGCCGTCGGGCTGGGCGACGATCGTGTCGTCTCCCTTGAGCACGACGATTGCCTTCGCCTCCGCCGCCGCTCGCCTCGCGCACTCGAGCCGCCGCGCCTGGACCGCCCGGCTCTCGATCCCGAGCAGGCGCCCAAGCTCGCCGGGATGGGGAGTGAGGACGGTGGGCGCCGTGCGGTCGGCGAGCGCTTCGAGCTCGCCCGCATGGGCGTTCAGCC
>JALYZL010000405.1 GCA_030948875.1 Actinomycetota bacterium | reverse complement strand
CCTCCACGGTCCCGTCGGCGGTCCGCACCCGCGGACGACTCACGCCGACCCTGCGCCCGCCGAGGGTGACCTCGCCGCCCTCATGGCCGTGACGGACCGCCGTGCGCCCGGCGTCCTGGCGGCCCTTGGGCCCGACGATCTCGGTGACCTCGCTCTCCATCAAGGAGTGCAGCACCCCCAGCCCGACGCCCACGCTCAGCGCGAGCAGCCCGTCCTTCGCGGCGCCCGGGCTACTTTGGATCTCGTGACGCGGACCGGAGCACTGGGCCAGGTGAGGGGCCGCTCTGCTCGTGTAGATCGCAGGTTGAGCTTGTGGACGGCGTGGTTGAGTTCCCCGGCTGGTGGGCAACGACTGCCGCACGCGGCGGACCGCGTGCGGCAGGTCACGTCTGGTGTCCGGGAGTGCCTGTCCCGGACGCCGGCGAGGCGCGGGCTATTTGCTAGTTCTGTCCTTGCTGCTGGACGTTGGCGTCGGCGTTGCTCGGCTCGTCGGCGTGACCGCCGGCGCCGTCGCTCGCGCTGGGCGTCTCGCTCGCGGTGGACTCGCCAGCGGCGGTGTCGGTCGTGTCGGCGGTCGTAGCTGTGGTCGCGACGCGACTGGCGGACGCGGTGTCGGGCGTGGCCTGGTCGCCGCTCTGGATGTTGTCCCCGTCGGGGCCGGCGGTCACTTCGGGTGCCGTCGCGGCGGGGGGCGCCTTGGTCGGCGAGCTGCCGGCTGCGCCGGCGATGGCGGCGCCGCCGAGACTGAGCGCGGCCAGGACGGCGAGCGCGCCCGTGGTGGACTTGAGCCGGTTGAACATGTTGTGCTCCTTTAGGTGTGGTGGACCGTGCCGGGTGCAAGGTAGGCGGCCGCGATGAGACAGAAATGAGAGTGGAATCACCGCTCGCCGCCGCGCAGCGCTCGCGCTGGCCGCGTGCACTCGCCGCCGCGGCGGTGGGTCTACTCGGTGGCTGGCAGGGAGATCCAGACGTCCGCGCCGCCCCGGGGCCGATTGGCTGCGTGGGCCGCACCGCCGTGGCTCGCTGCGATCGCGGCGACGATCGCCAGACCCAGGCCGGCGCCGTCTGTCGAGCGCCCGGGGTCGGCGCGAGCGAACCGCCTGAAGGCGTCCGGTAGGAACTCGGGCTCGAAGCCGCGCCCTTCGTCGCAGACGTGCAGCTCGATCGTCCCGTCCCGGGAGATCGCCGCGAGGGTTACGTCGCCGTCGCCGTAGCGCAGCGCATTCTCGACGAGGTTTCCGAGGGCTCGGTCGATCGTTGCCGCGTCGGCCTGGAGATGGCCGCGTTGGATGCTCGAGATGAGGATGTTGCGAGCGGCGACGTGCGGGCTCGTGGCGAAGCGATCGCGAACGTCGCGCAGGAGTTGGTCGGTATCGACGCGCGTGACGTTGACCGCGAGTTGGCCCTGTTCGCCGCGGGCGATGACGAGCAGGTCCTCCGTGAGCTGGGCGAGCCGGTCGGTCTCTTCGGAGGCTGAGCGGATCGTGCGCTCGAGCGCCTCGCGGGTCTGAGGGTCGCGCTGCGCCAGTTCGAGCTCGGCTTTGAGGATCGCGAGCGGGCCGCGCAGTTCGTGGCTCGCGTCGGCCACGAACGTCCGCTCGTGACGCAGGGCGTCCTCAAGGCGGTCGAGCATTGAGTTCAACGTGCCGCCGAGTCGCGCGACCTCGTCGTTGGCTTGTGCCACGGGGAGTCTGGGGCCGGGTTCGGCGGCAGTGATCTCCTCGGCGCGGCGCCGCATCGACTCGATCGGGCGTAGCGCACCGGCGACGGCCAGGTAGCCAGCCAGTGCGCAGAGGATGAGCGCACCCGCGCCGCCGGTCAAGAGCAGCGCGCGAAGACTGCCGAGCGCCCGCTCACCTTCGCTCAGCGTCGCCCCGACGGTGACCACCAGATCGCTGCCCTGGGCGTGGGTCCGGATCGCCAAGATCCGAACCGGCCCTTGCAGACCGGCCACCGACGACCGGTCGAAGAACTGGCCTGACGCCCGAACCGCAGAGACTTCCCGGCGGCTCAGCACGGCTTGGCGACTGGTCTGCGGCGAGGAGTCAAAGATCGCACCGTCGAGCGTGAGGATTTGGGCGAAGCCGCCGCCGGTGGTGTTCGGGCCGATGTGCCCCGCGGTGCGGAGGCCCGAGTCGGCTTGGCGGACGAGGGCGATCACGTCGCCGGCGCGCGAACGCAGGCTCTGGTCGACCGCATGATTCATCTCCGCGGCGAAGCGCAGATCCAAGAACAGCCCTGTTGCGACGAGGACGACGGCGAGCACGCAGGTGAACGCGAGGCTGACTCGCCACCGGATCGGCAACCGGCCGATGGCGCGCCCGCGCCGCACCGCTACCCGCGGACGCCGCCGTCGCGCCGCAGGCGGTATCCCGCTCCACGCACCGTCTCGATGCCAGCCACCCGAAACGGCTTGTCGATCTTCGCGCGCAGGTAGCGCACGTACACGTCGACGATGTTGGAGCGGTTCTCATATTCGTTGTCCCAGGCCGCCTCGAGCAGCTGAAAGCGGCTCAGCACGTCGCCGGAGCGCCGCATGAACGCCTCGAGCAACGCGAACTCCTTTGTCGACAACGCGACCTCGGTCTCGCGTCGCCACGTCCGACGTGACGCCGGGTCCAGCCGCAGCGTGCCGACTTGCAACACGGCCGGGCGCTCGACCGGGCCGCGCCGCACAAGCGCTCGTAGGCGCGCGAGAAGCTCAACGAACGAGAACGGCTTCGTGAGGTAATCGTCTGCCCCGCCGTCGAGCCCTGCGACGCGGTCGGTGATCGCGTCGCGGGCAGTCAACATGAGCACCGGCGCCCAAACGCCGTCATCGCGCAATCGCCGGCACGTCTCGAACCCGTCGATGCCGGGCAGCATCACGTCGAGCATGATCGCGTCGTAGTCCGTCGACCCAGCCATCCACAACGCATCCTCGCCGCTGTCCGCCACATCCGCAGCGACGCCCTGCGCCTGCAGGCCACGCCGCAAGAGGCTCGCCAGCTTCACGCTGTCCTCCACGATCAAGACCCTCACCGGCCCAGTGTTCCACGCCAAGATGAGAATCCGATGAGCACAGCCAGGCCTTGCGCGTGGCCGCGCCCGGGGTATTCGCGGTCGTTGGTCATGCGTCGGTCCCCGGTTCGAGTGTTCGGTCTGCTAGGTGGTGGCGGGGCCAGCCGCTGGCTGGGCCGACGAGGGTGATTAGGGCTGGGACGAGGAGGGTGCGTACGAGGAAGGCGTCGATGAGCAGGCCGGCGGCCATGGCGAACGCGAGTTCGTGAAACGGGCGAAGGGGCACGAGTCCGAGCAGGGCGAAGGATGCTGCGAGAACGAGGCCGGCGATGGTGATCGGGGTTGCGGCGCGGGCTCCGGCGATGGCGACGGCGGCTCGCAGCGGCCGGTGTCGTGTTTCGTGCCAGATCTGCCCGGCGAGGAAGACGTTGTAGTCGGAGCCGAGCGAGGTGAGTAGCACGGCGGTGGCGAACGGGACGTAGTAGGTGAGCTCTCCGTAGCCGAGGAGGTCTTGGAAGAGGTAGGTGGTCAGGCCGAGGGCCGCGAGGACGGTTAGCGCGCTGGCGGCGAGAAGATACAGTGGGGCGACCAGCGCCCCGAGGAAGATGATCAGGATTAGGAGTACGGCTCCGAGGGAGGCTGGCGTGATCCGGGCGATGTCCTGGGCGGTGCCGTTGACGGTTTCGGCGACGAGGGCGGTGTCCCCGGCGATCGACGCGTGTGCTTGGGCGAGCCCGACGGTCGCGAGGAGGTGTGGCAGGCGTTGCTGCAGCGCCTCGACTGCGGAGATGGCCGGGGCGCCCAGGGGGTCGCTGGTCAGGACGATGAAGAGTCGTGCTGCCGTGCCGGTCGGCGAGTAGACCGCGCCGAGCTGGCGGGCGACGGGCTGCTGGGCCGGCCCGATCACCTGCGCCACGCCGCGCTGGTGGGCAAGCAAGCCCTGCAGGGCGATCAACCTGGGTCGCTGCGCCGCGAGATTCGGGGCTTCGACGATCACCACTGTGGGCGAGAGGATCCCGGGCGCGAAGCCGCGGCTGCCTTGCTCGTAGGCTTGGCGGGTGCTCGAGCTCTGGGGAAGGCCACGGATGAGGGGACTCCCGAGTTTCGTTCGAAGCGCCCCGGTTGCCGCGACGAGCAGAAGGACGGTCATGAGGACCACGGTGAGCGCAGGTCGCTCGGTCGCCGCGCGCAGCGCTCTATGGCGGCCCCGTCGCCTGGGAGCCGGTGAATCGGTCTCGCCAGCGGCCGGCGGCGCGGGCGGCTGGCCCTGCGGCCCTCGCGGCCAGTACACGCGGCGTCCGCCGACGGCTAGGAGCGCGGGGATGAGCGTTATCGACACGAGGAGACCGATCAGCACGGCCATCGCGGTGCCCGGCCCGAACGCCTTGTAGAAGCCGAGCTTCGCCACGACGAGGGCGGCGCTGGCCGCAACGACGGTGATTCCGGCGGTCACGATGATCGGCAGGAGGTCGGTTGTCCCGCGCATCGCGGCCACGTCGGGCTGATGGCCTTCGGCGAGCCGGCGGCGGATCCGGGTGAGGAAGAAGATCGAGTAGTCGGTGACGACGCCAAAGAGCAACACGACGATCACGGGCTGCACCTCGCTGGGTACCGAAACCCCGATTGTCTTCCCGATGAACGCGATCAGGCGAATCGAGACGAGGTAAGCGATCCCGACGGTCAGAAGGGTGACGAGGGGCGCGCCGATCGCCCGGAAGTGAAGCCCGACGACGAGCAGCACGAGGAGGATCGTGCCGAGCTCGACGGTCGGCAGGGCCCGCTTGATCTCGTGCGCCTGAGCGGCGCGAGCGGCGACGGCCCCGGTCACACCGACGAAGCCGTGGTAGCCAGGCTTGATCTGTCGGTCGACGAACCGGTTGGCGAGCGTTTCGCGGTATCCGGTACTGACGTTGGGCGCGAAGAAGAGGTAGGTGATCGCCGTGGTTGAGCTCTCCCTTGAGAACGGAGGTTTGCCGAGCAGGTTGGTGATCACAAGCGCACCGCCGATGCGGGCGAGGTCGGGGTATTGATGCTTGTTCAGCGCGACGGCGCGGTTGACGGCCGCGGCCTGCTGGAGCGTTGACAGGCCGCCTGCCGCCCGCTCAACGACGAGTGTCCGGCTGAGCAGCGGAAAGCTGAACAGCTGAGTCGAGCGAAGCTCCGCGTCGAGCGCAGCCGAGTTCGCTGGCACAAGATCGCCCAACGCACCGACTTGCGCCTGCTCAAGCGTGGGGAGCGTCAGCGTCGCGACGAGCGCCGCAGCAACCCAGAAGATGATCACCGCCCACCGGAACCTCACGACCAGCCACGCCGCTCGGCCCGATACCGATGAAGACTCTGGTGGCGGCAGCGCGCGCCGGGTGCGCCGAATCCACCACGCCGAAACCCCGCTCCTCATCACGCCGCCGAGCGCAGGTTTCCGGTCGCCCGGTGATCGGCACCCGTCATGACCAAACCAGGGTCATGGTGCAAGGATGCCGCCGATCGTGTTCGCCAGCCCGTTGCCGGTCTGGAGGCCGCTGATGAGCGAGCCGATCGGCAGCGCGGCCGCAGCGGCGCGCAAGATCGACGCCTGAGCAGCCGTGAGGCTTCCGCCTCGCTGAGCATCCGCGATGGCGCGGGCGAGGCCCTGCCTGATCGCGTCCTCGACAGCGGGC
>JALYZL010000454.1 GCA_030948875.1 Actinomycetota bacterium | reverse complement strand
TGGCGGGGCCGGCGGGGCGGAGGCCAAAGCCCCAGATTTCCCTCAGTGCTCGTGCTCTTCGGGGAGTTCGCTTATGTCGTGGCGAACGTCCTGGATCCACTTGTAGGCGGTGACGAGGAAGATGATCAGGCCGAGGATGGGGACGTAGGGGGGGAAGATGGTGGTGCCGATGACGGCGAGGGTGAGGCCGACGGCGACGAGGAAGGGCTTGAGTGAGGCGCCGGGGAGGTGGATGTCCTCGCCGGCGGGGGGGGCGGGGTGCTCGATGTCTGTCATTGATGCACGTAGATGACGGCGGCGAGGAAGGTGGCCCCGAACATGAAGGCGCAGATGGCGCCCGCGATGAGGCCGGAGCGGATGTTCTTGCGGGCGAGCTTTCGGTCCACGGTCTCCGGAGTTATAGCTTGATATCGATGACCATCGCGCCGAAGAGGAGCGCGAGGTAGAGGAGCGAGAAGAGGTAGAGGCGGAGCGCCGAGCGCCGGTCGGCGCGGCGGTAGAGGAGGACGGCGCCGCCGATGAACGCGAATCCGAGCGCCATCGACGTCACCAGGTAGATGCCGCCGAACGCCCCGGCGCAGAAGGGGAGCTGGGTCATCGCGTAGAGGAGGAGCGAGTAGAGGAGGATCTGCTTGCGGGTCTCGCGCTCCCCGCGCACGACGGGCATCATCGGGACGCCGACCTTCTCGTACTCGCTCTTCATGAGCAGGCTGAGGGCCCAGAAGTGGGGCGGGGTCCAGTAGAAGACGATCGCGAACAGGTAGACCGCCGTCCACGACAGCGAGCCGGTCGTCGCCGCCCAGCCGACGAGGGGCGGGATCGCGCCGGCCGCGCCGCCGATGACGATGTTCTGGGGGGTGCGGCGCTTGAGCCAGATCGTGTACACGCCCACGTAGCCGAGGAACCCGCCCATGGCGAGCGAGGCGGCGAGCACGTTCACGGTCAGCGACAGGAGCGCGAAGGAGAGCGCCGAGAGCGCGAACCCGAAGATGAGCGCGGCGTGCGGGGCGATCCGGCCCGCGGGGATCGGCCTTGACGCGGTGCGCGTCATCTGGGCGTCGATGTCGCGGTCCCAGTAGTGGTTGACGGCGCCAGCCCCGCCCGCGGACAGGTACCCCCCGAGGCAGGTGAACGCGATCCTCGACAGCGACGGGCTGCCGGCGACCTCCATCGTCGTGATCGTGGTCAGGAGCAGCAGCGACTGGACCTTCGGCTTGGTCAGCTCGACGTAATCTGAGACGACCTGCCTGACCGTCGAGGGGGTGCGTACCGCAGGCGCGGCGCTGGTGGCGGCCGGGGTCACGGCTCTACGCGCGCGCGAACTGCTCGCTGCCGCCGGTCTTCTGCGTAACCCCGGTGTCGCGCTCGACCTGGCGGCGGATATCGCGCATCGGCTCGACCGAGCGCACGCGCGGGATCACGTCGAAGTTGTTGGCCGGGGGCGGCGAGGTGGTGAACCACTCGAGCGTGTTTCCCTTCCACGGGTCAGGACCGGCGACCGCCCCCTTCTTCAGGCTGCGGGCGGCGTTGATGGTCGTCAGGAGGACGCCGAGGCCGAGGATGAACGATCCGATCGTGGAGATCAAGTTGTAGGTGGACCACCCGACGCCCGGCGGGTAGGTGTAGATGCGTCGGGGCATGCCCGAGAGCCCGAGCGCGTGCTGGACGAAGAAGGTCAGGTTGAAGCCCCAGAACATGAGCCAGAACGACCACTTCCCCAGCGTCTCGTTCATGAGCCGGCCGGTCATCTTCGGGTACCAGTAGTAAAGGCCGGCGAAGACGGTGAACACGGCGCCGCCCATGAGCACGTAATGGAAGTGGGCGACCACGAAGTAGGTGTCGTTGAGCTGCCAGTCGATCGGGAAGACGGCGAGGAAGACCCCGGTGATCCCGCCGATGATGAAGATGGCGATGAACCCGACCGCGAAGTACAGCGAGGTCGTCATCACGATCGATCCGCGCCACAGGGTGGCGATCCAGTTGAAGATCTTCACCCCGGTAGGAATCGCGATCAGGAAGGAGCTGAGCATGAAGAAGCCCATGACCACGACCGGTAGCGGCGAGGCGAACATGTGGTGGCCCCACACGAGCACGGCGAGGAAGGCGATGACCGAGGTGGCGGCGGCGATCGCCTTGTAGCCGAAGATCGGCTTGCGCGAGAACACCGGGATGACCTCGGAGATGATCCCGAACCCGGGCAGGATCATGATGTAGACCTCGGGGTGCCCGAAGAACCAGAACAGGTGCTGCCACAGCACGGGCGAGCCGTGATCGGTGGGGTCGAAGAAGTGGGTGCCGAAATGGCGGTCGGTGAGGAGCATGGTCACCGCCGCCGCGATCACCGGCAGGGCGATGATGAGGAGGATCGCGTAGATGAGGATCGACCACACGAACAGCGGCAAGCGGCCCCAGCCCATCCCCGGCGCGCGCATGTTGACCACGGTGGCGTAGAAGTTGATGGCGCCGACGAGCGAGGAGATGCCGGTGAGGTGGATGAGGAAGATCCACGCGTCCTGTCCCCCACTCGGCGAGTAGAGGATGCTCGAGAGGGGCGGATAGCTCCACCAGCCGGCCTCGGGCGGCGTGAAGAAGAGCGAGAAGTAGAAGACGATCCCACCGAAGGCCAGCAGCCAGAAGGAGAGCGCGTTGAGGCGCGGGAAGGCCATGTCCCGAGCACCGATCATCAAGGGCAGGAAGTAGTTGCCAAACCCGGCCATGACGGGAACGACGAAGAGGAAGATCATCGTCGTGCCGTGCAGGGTCAGCAGCTCGTTGTAGTGCTCCGGCGTGATCAGCGTGTTGTTGGGAACGCTGAGCTGGAGGCGCATGAGCAGCGCTTCGACCCCGCCCAGGAAGAAGAAGACGAAGGTCAGGACCAGATACATGATCCCGATCCTCTTGTGGTCGGTGGTGGTGATCCAGTCCACCCACTTCTTCGACTCACGCGGCTTGGTGATCTCGTGGACGATCACCTGAGGCACGGGACGAAGCGCGGTGTCGGAGGTGGACATTCGGGGGTTCCTTTACGGGAGGTTGGGCGTGAGTTGGCCGGCGGCGACGAGCTCCTTGCGGAGCGTGAGCACTTGCTGGTCCTGGCCGGCGATGAGTGCCGTCTGGTGAGCGAGCCAGCTCTGGTAATGCGCTGGCGTGAGAACCTGGACGAGCGCGGTCATGGCCGCGTGCAGGCGCCCGCACAGCTCGGCGCACTGGCCGTGATAGAGCGCGCCCGTCTTGCTCGCCTCGAACCAGGTATACGTCGTGTACCCGGGCACCGCGTCGACCTTGCCCCCGAGCGACGGGATCCACCAGGAGTGGATCACGTCGAGCGACTGGATGTGGAGCACGACGACCGTGTTCGCCGGCACGTACATCTCCTGGTAGGAGTAGGGCACCTTGCTCGTGTACGGATCGGTCTCACACCCCGAGCCGTAGTAGTAGGCCCAGATGAACTGGCGTCCGATGACGCAGATGATGAGCTTCTTGCCGTTCGGCGGCTGGGGCTCGGTGGTCGAGGCGGTGAGCACGCCGCCCTTGAGCGGGAGCCCGTTGGCGCTCGAGTTCGGCGGGTTGATGATACTCGGAAGCTTGATGAAGGTGACCGTGGTGAGGATCACGAGAATCACCGCGGCGCCGACCGTCCAACCGATCTCGAGGCTCGTATTACCGTGGATCTGCGCGGCCACCGCGCCCTTCTTGGCGCGGAACTTATAGACCGAGTAGACGAGCGCGCCCTCGACGACGGCGAACACCACCGCGGCGATGTAGAGCACGATCTTGTAGAGGCTGTCGATCGCGTTGGCATTCGGCGATCCCCCCGACTTCGGCGTGAAGAAATTGGCGAACGCATCCGGCGCGAGGAGCAGTGACGCGCCGAGGCTCAGCGCGATCGCCAGCGCTAGGCGACCGCGTCCGATCCGACGCAGGCCGCGCCGGCGAGAATCGTTCTTGGCGTCGGAGCGCAAGGCGGCGGCATTCTATCCAGGCGGGGCCCCGGCGCGAGTTAGTGAGGATCGCACTAACTCCACCACAGAATCCGCGCCGTGTAGATCCGGCGCAGGGAGAACGACGACGGTCCTCCGGACCGGACGGTGCTCGGCCGAGGTCGCAGGTCGCCGATACCAGAACGCGGCCTCAGGTGCGACGACCAGGGCATCGCGTCCGGAACTCGTCCGCGCCCCCAACGCGCGGCATATCGCAGGCCCGCTGGTTCGAGCTCCCAGTGACTTGTGCCTGTGGATGCGTCTCGCTTGGGCGAGCCCTCAGGGCCAGCCCGGCAGGTCGTCTCCCGGGAGCCGACGCCACCCCTCAAGCTGCTCGGGATCCTCGGCGACCCCACGCGATCGGGCGGCGCCCCGCCTGCGACCACGGCCCCGCCGGCCAGTCGCTCCTGGGCTCGTGGGCCTGTACGGGGCTGGCGCCGCCGTGGCCACCTGATACGCTCGGGCAACCACCGCAATGTCTGAATCGAATCGCATCCCGATTGCGTTGGTAACGCTGATGGTGCCGCTATTGGGTGTCGCAGTAGCGTTGCACGCGACGCCACTGGTAATGGGCCCGGTCATCGCGCTTGCATTGCTTCTGCTGTTTGTGGTGGGCCGCCAGCTCGGCGGAGGCCGAAAGTCCTAGTAGTCGGCGCTGTCGCTGTCCCACGCGTCACCGCAAGGGGGTGAGTCGCGCAGTAACGGCGGCTCACCTTGTGTTTTCTCCGCCGCAATGAGGAATACATCAGAGGTGACCAAGTCCGTCGAGCCCATCCTGCCGGTCAACCGGATCGTGCTCCTTGCGCGGGGGCGAAATCGCCGGATCCGCAGGTCACGAGCCAGGCGTCGCTGCCGGATCGTCCGCGCATGGCCGCCGACGTGCAGATCGACGTCGCCACCCGCCGGCGAGCACCGGGTTGTGAACGACCCCCGGAGCGGCCTCGGCCTCCTGGAAGGTAGCGAGCCCACCCGGACCACGACCACGGGGACCTTCGGCTGGGCCTCTGATCCCTGAGGACCCGCGAACTAACTACGAAGCCGCTAGCCCGCGGGCGGCGTCTCGATCACCACGCGGCACGGGCGATGGGCCAACAGGTAGCTGGCGGTGGGCCCGAGCGCGCGCTCGGAGGCGGGCGCGTGCGCCGTCCCCAGGTAGATGATCTCGGCCTCCCGGCGCTCGGCCTCCTCGACGATCGCCGCGCCAGGGTTCCGGGTGCGGATCAGGCGCGTCTGCACTTTCAGCCCGGCCTGGCGGCCCGCGAGCCGCGCGGTTTCGAGCACCCTCAACCCCACCTGCTCCTCGCCATTGAGGGCGACATCGAGCGGCAGCTGGTTCGGCACGCGGAGCACATAGATCGCCTCGACCATCGCCCCCTCGCCGACGAGCTTAGCCGCCGTGCGCAGCGCGCTGGCGTCGACGTCGGTGCCGAAGATGGGCACGATCGCCGAGCGGTACTCGAGCTCGACGAAGAACGCCGGGCGCTGACGGTGGAGCACGCGGTGGTGGCTGCGCAGATCGAGGCCCTGCGAGCGCCGGTAGACGGCGTAGCCGGCGAGCCCGACGATCATCCACCCCGTGCCCACGTAGCGGGCGTCGACGTGGAGCACGAGGACGGAGATCCAGGCGGCGAAGGTGGCGATCCCCCCGAGGACGGCGGTCAGCGGGATCTGCTTCCCCCGGAAGGGGATGTTCCACGGCATCCGGTACGGGCGCTCACGATCCGGGTCCTTGATCCGCAGCGCGATCACCGCGGCGTGCGCCGTGGTGAAGGACAGCATCGCTCCGAACGAGTACAGATTCCCGAGGAAGTCGGTCTTGCCCGGGATCAAGAGGACGCCCGCGAAGACCGAGAAGACGAGGATCGTGAACCACGGCGTTCGGTACTTCGAGTGCAGGCGGGCGAAGACGATCGGGAGCTGCCGATGCTCGGCGAGCGACCACGACAGGCGCGAGATCCCGATCAACCCGGCGTTGGTGGCGATAAAGAGGATCGTCGCGGCGAGGATCCCGACGTAGTAGCGGAGCACGTGGGCGATCGGCGTCGCGAGCCCCAAGTGGTCGATGATCCCCAGCACCGGGTCGTTCTGGAACCCGTGCGGCGGTGGCTGTCCGAGCAGCGTCGTGGCGTGGCTCCCGTGGCCGGTGACGGGAAGCGCCGATAGCGCCACGACCGTCATTCCGGCATACACGCCGATCACCGCGATGAGGATCAGGTTGACCGCCTTGGGGACGTCCCGGCCCGGGTCGCGCGCCTCCTCTGCCATGTTGGAGACCGTCTCGATGCCCGTGTAGGCGAGCATCGACAGCGACAGGGCGAAGATCAGGTGCGGGTAGGTGGGGACGGTCCCGAGCTGGACCTGGTTCACGAGCCGCGCCGGGTCGAGCACGAGGGCGACGCCGATGAGGATGATCAGGATCTGCGTGGCAAGGTCGGCGATGGCGAGGAAGAAATTGAGCTTGGCCGACTCGCCGATCCCGCGGATGTTCAGCCACGCGAGCACGGCGATGACGATCAGGCCGCCGATGACGTCGCCGGGGGGATGCGTGAGCGCGGGCCAGAACGCGCCGAGATAGTGCGGGACGAAGAAGGCCGAGATGGCGATGGTGAGGATGTAGTCGAGGCTCAGCGCCCACCCGGCGATGAACGAGACGAGCTCGTTGAACGCCTGGCGCGCGAACGACGAGGAGCCCCCGGCCTCCGGGAGCATGGCCGCGCCCTCGGCGTAGGTCTTGGCGGTGAGGGCGAACAGGCCGCCGGCGATCATGAAGATGACCGGCGTCATCCCCAGCGCGTAGGCGGCGACGAGGCCGAGCGCGTAGTAGATCGACGAGCCGACGTTTCCGTACGCAGTCGCGAACAGCCCGCCGAGGCCGACCGTGCGTCGTAGGCCGTGGGTCTCGATCTTGGCCATCCGCGCTACCTCGAACATAGGTCACGCGGAATCAAGGTCGCGCTAAGAACTCGCCGTCCGGCGTAGAGAATTCGTTAATTGCGGGCGGCCCCGCGTGGCGCCCTACTCGACCAGTAGCCGATAACCGACCCCGGGCTCGGTCACGAGCTGGCGGGGCCGATGCGGGTCGGGCTCGAGCTTGGCCCGGATGTGGGCGACGTGGACCCGGAGGTAGTGGGTCTCCTCGCCGTACTCGGGCCCCCAGACCTCATGCAGGAGCTGGCGGTGGGTGACTAGGCGCCCGCGGTGCTGCGCCAGCACGCGCAGGAGGTCGAACTCGATCGGCGTCAGGTGAACGTCGAGGCCCGCGCGGGTGACGCGGCGATCGGCGAGGTCGACGGCCACCTCGCCGATGTGCAGCAGCGGGCTCCCGCCCGTCTCGGCCGAGCGGCGGAGAATCGCGCGCAGGCGCGCCAGCAGCTCCTCGGTCCCAAACGGCTTGGTCACGTAGTCGTCGGCGCCGGCGTCGAGGGCGCGGACCTTCTCGCGCTCGTCGCCCACGGCGGAGAGCACGAGGATCGGGAGCCGGCTCCAGCGGCGCACCTCCTTGCACACCTCGACGCCCTGCCCGTCGGGGAGGACGAGGTCGAGCACGAGCGCCGCCGGGGGGCGGGCGCCGAGCGACGCGAGGGCCTCGGACTTCGTGCTCGCGGCCTCGACCGCGTAGCCCGCGGTTCGGAGGATGATCTTCAGCCCGCGGACGATCTGGGGCTCGTCGTCGACGACGAGGATGCGCGGCCCCTCGCCGCTCATCGGTCGCGCCCCGGCTCCCGAGTTTGCCGCCAGGCAAACTCGCAAGGAAAGACACGGATGTCTTTCCCGGGCACGGGGAAGGTCACGGCAAACGCCGTGCCGCGATCGGTCCCGGTCTGCAGCGTGATCCTGCCGCCGTTGGCCTCGACGAAGCCGCGGCAGATCGCCAGGCCGAGACCGGACCCGGGATCGGTGGTGCCGCGGCCGCGGAAGAAGGGCTCGAATACCCGCGCGCGATGCTGGGGCGGGATCCCGCGGCCGGTGTCGATGACGCGGACGGTGACCTTGCCGCCGCTCGTGCCCCCGGTGATGCGCACCGGCGCGCCCGAGGGGGAGAACTTGATCGCGTTCTCGATCAGGTTGGAGAACACCCGCTCGAGCTGGGCCGCGTCGGCGCGCACGAGGGGGAGATCGGGCGGAAGCCTGAACTCGAGGCCGGACCCGCCGGCGAGCTGGGCGGCGGCGGACGCGACCACGTCGTGGAGGTCACACCAGTCCGCGCGCGGGTCCACGGCCCTGGCCTGGATCTTCGAGAGATCGAGGAGATCGTCGACCAAGCGGGCGAGGCGCGCGCTCTCGGTCTGGATCACGTCGGTGAGCTCGAGGCGCTCCTCGTGCGTCACCCCGGGGGAGCCGAGGGCGGACCCGGCGGTGGTGATCGCGGTGATGGGCGAGCGCAGGTCATGCGAGATCGCATGGAGGACCGCCGTCTTGGCGACCTCGGCGCGCTTCGCGGCCTCGGTCTCGGCCGACTGCTCGGCGACCCGCTCGCGTTCCAGGGCGACGTCGATCAGGCGACCGAGCGGCGCGGAGATGCGCGCGAGATCCTCGGGGCGCCAGTCCGCGTCGCCGCTGAGGTAGAGCCAGCAGGCGCTCGTGCGGGTGCCGAGCGGCACGGCGAGCTCGTCGTCGCGCGGCGAGGGCACCGGTTCGAGCACCACTCGAGCACGACTCGCTCCCGTAGCCACCGCGACGCGCTGACCGATGTTCTGGAGCTGCGCGGGCATGGCGCCCCCCGCCGCG
>JALYZL010000327.1 GCA_030948875.1 Actinomycetota bacterium | reverse complement strand
CCTGAGACGCACTCGCGCGCTTAGAGCCGTCGTTGGCACGCGCCCGGGGCGACGTCTTGGCAGCGGCGGGCGCCTTGGCGCCGGCGCCCAGACGGGCGGCGTCGGCGGCCTGCGCGCCTCCGTTGGGGGCGGGGGACCGAACGTCCCCGGCCTCGGTGGCCTGGGCGCCGCCGTTGCCGAGCGCCCGCAGAGCCGTCTCCTCGTCCACGCTCGACGACGCCGCGCCGACCTTCATCCCGGCCGCCTGCATGCGGGCAAGCGCGACCTTGGGCGACATGCCCTGTTCCTTGGCGATTTCGTGAACGCGTTTCTTACTCATAAGTCCAATCTCAGTTTAGGCCGTCGGCCGAGGGGCCAGCCGCGCGGCCGGAAGTTCTGCGCCAGCAGAACTTCCAATGGAAGTGGCATCGACGCCACTTTCACGCCGGCCGACTACACGCCCTCAGTGGGTGCAGCCTCGGCGATCGGAACCGGTTGCGCCCCATCGCCGCCACCGTCCGGCGCCGGGGCGCCGGTGGCTTCGACTTGGTCGGTGTCTTTGTTGGCGAGCGCCTGGTGGGCATCGATGCCGCAATAGCGCGATCCGGGCAGGGCGGCGTTCGGGCAGCGGCGGCCGTTGGACAAGATCGCGGCGCAGCGACCCTGCGCCTCCTCTTGCTCGTAGCCGTGCTCGGCCTCCTCGGCCGCGAACTCGGTCTCGGAGCGGATGTCGATCCGCCAGCCGGTCAGCCGCGCGGCCAGGCGCGCGTTCTGTCCTTCGCGGCCGATGGCCAGCGACAGCTGGTCGTCGGGGACGATCACGGTGGCCTGCTTACCGCGGTCGTCGACCAGCACCTCGCGAACGCGGGCGGGTGAGAGCGCCTTCGCCACGAACCGGGCGGGCTCGTCGTTGTAGGGGATTATGTCGATCTTCTCGCCGCGCAGCTCGGACACAACCATCCGCACGCGCGAACCTCGGGGCCCGACGCAGGCGCCGACCGGATCGACGCCGTCGACGTGCGAGACGACGGCGATCTTCGAGCGGTAGCCGGGCTCGCGGGCGACGCCGGTGATCTCCACCAGCCCATCGGCGACCTCGGGCACCTCGAGCTCGAACAGCGACTTGATGAGCTCGGGGTCGCGGCGCGAGACGATGATGCTCGGGCCCTTGGTGGAGGCCGAGACGTCCTTGATCACCGCCTTGATCCGCTGCGAATGGTCATAGCGCTCGCCGTCGACCTGCTCGGACTTGGGCAGCAGGGCCTCGACGCGCTCGCGAAGCTGCACGAGCGTGTAGCGCGAGTCCGACTGCTGGACGATGCCCGTGATCAGCTCGCCGACGCGGTCGCGGTACTCCTCGAACATCATGTCGCGCTCGGCCTCGCGGATCCGCTGCAGGATGACCTGCTTGGCGGTCTGCGCCGCGATCCGGCCGAAGTCGTGCGGCGTGACGTCCTCGGTCTCGATCTGGTCCTCGTATTCCTTGAGCTTCTCCAGGTCGATCTCGGGCTCCGGTGGATCGCGCATCTCTCCCGTCTCGGGATCCACGGTCGGCTCGCCGTCGGTCGCCGACTCGACGAGTAGCTGCTCCTCGAGCTCCGGCGGGATTTTCAGCTCCCAGACGATGAAATCGCCGGTGTCACGGTCCATCTCGACCTTGGCGTAGGGCGCCGAGCCGGGGGTCTTCTTGTAGGCCGACAGGAGCGCGTCTTCGAGCGCCTCCATCAGCTTCTCGCTCGAGATGTTCTTCTCGGCGGCAAGTCCCCTTACGGCTTCCAGGATTTCCTTGGACATGGGCTTACTCTCCCGGGACGAGGTTGGAGCGATAGATCTGCTCGTAGGGCACCGTCACGACGCCCGCTTCGGCGGCGATCGCCACGTCCCGGTCCGACGCGCCGACGAGCTCACCGGTCACGCTGCGATGGCCCTCGATGGCGTCGCGCAGACGGACGCGAGCCCGACGACCGAGGAAGCGGCGAAAGTGAGCGGGACGGGTGAGGGGACGGTCCTCCCCCGGCGAGGAAACCTCGAGCGTGTAACGGTCACGGTACTCGTTCAGGCACGTGGACACGCGCTCGCACAGGCCGAGCGTGACACCATCGGGATGGTCGATGAACAGGCGCAAGGTAGAGCCGGAGACGACCTCTGCGAGCAGCACCTCGACCTCAGGCTCGGTCTGAGCGAGCCTGGCCTCGATGTCGTTCTGGATCGTCTTCACTTACTTCCTCACCTCCGTCATAAAAAAAAGCGGGCGAACGCCCACTTTCGGTACGTCCGCCGGAATGTTCTCCGGCGCGAAAGCTGTTGGCCAAATGTAGCACCGCCCTGGCGGGACTGCACCCGATGACGGGGCCCACCCAATCGCCCCACGGCCCGCTTCCTGAGCGGGCTACGATCGCGCTGCCGCCGCTCGGGCGCGGTCTCGATAGAGGCTGTAGTCACGCCGCTGGGGCTGCAAGCAGGCTGCGAGCGCGAGCGGCTTGCGCGCCTCGGCGTGCCGGCCAAGGAGCTGCAGCGACCGCCCAAGGCAGAAGAGGGCGAAGTCGTTGGTCGGCGCTCGCTCGATCACCGCGGCGAACTCGGCGGCGGCCTCCTCGTAGCGCTGGGCGTGGAACAAGGCGCGGCCCAGGGCCTCGCGGATCGACGTCTTATCGGGGGCCAGGTCGCGCGCGCGAGAGAGCGGGACGGTGGCCTGATGGTGATGGCCCCCCTCGAGCAGCGATGTGCCGCGGCGGAACAGTTCGTAGACGTCGTCCATCGCCGCCTATTTTAAGTCACAGGCGCGGCGGCAGCGCCCACAGCGCGCGCAGGCGCCCGAAGACGCCGCGCCCTATCGCGAGCTGCACGCGGAGCGCGCGTCGCTGAGCGGCGGTGGGCGGCGCGGCGACGCCGGCATACCGCGCCTGGCCGACGGCCTGCACGTACTGAGCCGCCTCGGGCGAGTACATACGGGCGAACCTGCGCTCGAGCTCGGCCAGGGTGGTGGCGGGAGTGAGGGTGAAGCTGCTGCGCCGCAGCGCCCGCTCGAGCTCGGCCAACAGCTCGTCGCTCGACGGTGGCCCCCGCCGACGCAGGCGGCTGTGCAACGCCAAGGCGCACGCGCCGGCGAGCCCGAGCGCAGCCAGGACGATGGCGACGATCACCGCGACGGGAAGCGTGGAGGCGCTGTGGTGACGGGGCGTCCCCGTCAGCGTCGGGTCGGGAGCGCGGTGCTTACCGGGTAGCGCCCCCGTCCGCAGCCGGGACGCGCCCGGGGTCGGCGGCACGGGGGACTTCGTCGTGCCCGACCGGGTCGGATCGAAGGCGACCCACCCATAGCCCGGGAACCATGCCTCGACCCAAGAATGGGCTCCGAAGTCGGAGACCGTCCATTCGCCGCTGGCCGAGCTGTAGCTTCCGGGCGTGAAGCCGACCGCGACTCGCGCCGGGATGCCGCCCATGCGCAGGAGCAGCGCCATCGCGCCGGCGAACTGCTGGCAGTATCCGTACTTGGACCCGAACAGGAACGTCGCGATCGGGTAGGGACTGCGCGGCGCGTTGGTGTCGTAAGCGTAGTTGGCCTTCACGTAGCGGAACACGCGCTCGACGAAGGCGGAGGGCGTCTTCGTCCCCGCCGCCAGCCGCTGGGCGAGGCGGTAGGCGCGGGCGTAGGGCGAGGTGGCCAGCGTCGAGGCGATGTAGCCGGAGATGGCCGAGGACGCCGGGGAGCCGAAAGCGGGGAACACAACCGAGCCTGGGACCCCGGTCGCGCCCACCACCGGCACGAACATCTGCCGGTAGTACGAGAGGGACGCGGGATAGGACTTCCTGGCGGCCGCGAGCTCGGTGCCCGTCGGGTTGGGCGCGTACACCCTGACCGCGTAGGCGTCGCCTGGCCCGAGCTGGTGGTTGGCGATCCACGTCCCCGGGCTCGGCCCCGCGACCACCCCGCCGGGAACGTGCTCGGGGCTCTGCGCCGTCCCGCTGGCGACGATCTCCGTCGTGTACATGAGTCCGACGGTGACCCTGAGCGTTTGCGTCCAGGTCGCCAGGGCGGCCGCCGACGGCGCCGGCGCCGGGGGCGGCGCCGTGTTCGAGGCGGCGGCGTTCTGGGCCGCCTCGACCCACCCCGCCCCGTCGAAGCTGTCGAGGTTCTCGGTCTTCCAGAACTCCGGGTGGGCCGCTCTCACGCTCAGGACCTGCGCTCCCGAGGTCGGCCAGTAGTACGGGCCGTAGCCCTGGAACCAGTTGAAGGTCTCGGTCCCGGACGGGCTGAAGCTGTTGGCGATCGCCTGGTAGTTGAGCACGGGACGGTGGATGTCGAGCCCGGGCGCGAGCAGGACGCCGGCCACGCCCGTCGCCGCAGCAATCGCCATCGCCGGCAGCACCTCTGGGCCGGCCAGGCGCTCCCCCCACACAAACGCGGCGACGAGCACGAACAGCAGCAGCCCCTGGAGGTACGCCACGTGCGGAGCCTCGAGCGCCGAGGGAACGATGGCCAGGGCGATCAGGGGCAAAGCCGCAGCGGCGCGCCGGGCGTCGCCGAGCGCCTGCGGCACGAACGCGAGCAAGACGCCCGCGTCGAGTAGGAGCAGACCGCCGCCGAGGAGGATCACCGTTCGCGCCCAGCTGTTCACGCCGCCGTAAGGGACGATGACCCGCGGCAGCGCCGTCAGTCCCTGGCCAATCCCGTGCGCGACGACGGCGATGTGGTGGTGGACGACATGCGTGAGCGGCACGCCGCAGATCGGGAACACGGCGACGAGCGGCACGATCACGGCGACCGCGGCGAGCAGACGCTGTCGGCCGGGCCGCTGCGCGCGCTTGCCGAGGAGACCGCCGGTCGCCGCCGCGAGCGCGAGGAGCAGGAGCATCCGCCAGGTCGCCGCGGGAGCGACCAGCGTCGCCCAGCGCAGCGAGCCGTAGAGACCGAGCGCGGAGAAGGTCAGGAGCCGCACGACCGGCCGCGCCGGGAGCGCGCCACCTCTCGCGCGCGCCGAGCGCCGGAGCGTCTCCATGGGTATGCGGTGCGGGGTGGCGAGGCTGCTCACGGCAGGGTCATCTCTCTCGCGCTCCGGCGATGGCGGCCGCCCTCGCGGCCGCCGATTTCGGCGCACCCTGGCGGGCGTGCAGCTCATAGCCGCTACAGCCGGCGACCTCGAAGCTGGCGGCTCGCCCCGGAAGGCCGCCCGGGACCACGAGCACTCGGGCCCCGCGGGCGACGCCGTCGGCGGCGGCCGGCAGGCGGTGCAGCCGCCGCGCGGCGACATAGAAAGTGGGTCCGCGCCGCACGCCGACACCGGCGAGGAACGGAGGTGGACTGCTCGGGGTG
>JALYZL010000326.1 GCA_030948875.1 Actinomycetota bacterium | reverse complement strand
CTCGATGCTGCCACCCCGCGTAGCCGACCTGCTTGACGCCGCCGGGCACAACGCGACTACACCCACGCAGCTTGGCGCCCACAACCTTCCCGACGACGTGCTCGTGCAGCTCGCCGCCGCGGACGATCGGGTAATCGTCACAGAGAACGCCAGCGACTTCGCTACCACCACCGCCTGCCCAGTTCTGCTCCTCCGCAAGGCCTGGTGGCCGGCTGCGTCACTGGCAGAGACGCTGGCGGGCGCGCTGGACCGATGGGCAAAGGCGAACGCCGAGCCCGGGCGCTGGGCACACTGGCTCCCCGCTGAGCTTCGCTAGGCGCCCGGGTCGACGCCAGCGGGGGCTCGCTGGGCCCGGAAGGCGAGGCGATCCAAGGACGCAGTGGCTGGGATCACGAGGATCCAAGGATCCTGAAGGCGCATTGCCATTCGAGCGCGCTCGTTGCGGAGGTGCTGAGCGCTGGCGCGGGAGCACGTCGCGGCGGCCGACCTCCAGGAGCGCATAGAGTCCGGCAGCCTCAAGAGTTCGCCCCATCGCTGGAACGCGCAGGATTCTCCAACAGAACAGAACGTCGGCGCGCTCCATGACCACTTGGTCAGTGCGGCACGCTCCCGCAGTCGTAAGCGAAGGCGTCCGTGAGCCCATCTCGCGCCGGACGCTCCGATAGTCGGCCGGGCCCGCTCGATGTCGGTGAGACGTTCGTCGCAGATGCGGATCGCTGAGCGACCGGTCCGGGCGTTGCGCGACCGCGCCGGGCCCGCCGCGGGCGGCCGTCTCAGAACCCAACGTCAATCGTACACCGGCCGGTGATGCTAGTATGCACGTATGCGACGCACCACGGTCTCTCTGCCGGATGACCTCGCGGACGCCCTCGACCGCGAGGCGCGACGACGCTCGCTGCCAGCATCCGCGATCGCCCGCGATGCGCTGAGCGACTACCTAGGCGTCGGCCGTCCCGGCCAGCAGCGCGAGCTACCGTTCGCCGCCGTCGGACGCAGCGGCAAGCACACCACCGGCCGAGACATGGAGCAGCTGCTAGAGGGCGAGTGGACCACCGATGCTCGCCGTCGTTGACGCGGGCCCGCTCTACGCGACCGCCGACGCCGACGACCAAGACCACGAAGCCTGCCGTGCCGTCCTGTCACGAGGCGACCTACGTCTCGTGATACCCGCGCTGGTCGTCGCCGAGGCGACCCATTTCGTTGGAAGACGGCTCGGAGCACACGCCGAGACTGCGTTCCTGCGCGGTCTCGAGTCGCTCGACGTCGAGGGCCCAGCCCCCGAGGACTTCGCACGGATCGCGGAGCTCGTCGAGATCTACGCCGACTTTCCCCTGGGCGGCACCGACGCCAGCGTGATCGCTCTCGGCGAACGAATCGGCGCCGAGATCGTGATCACGCTCGACCGACGCCACTTCGCAGCGATCAAGCCAAACCATCGCGACGCGTTCGAACTGCTCCCGTAGCTCCAGGCCCGAGAGGCCCCGGGCGTCCCATCCCGAAAACGGATCGGGCACCGGACGCGTCTGGGCTTCTCATCGGGCGTGTTACCGGGCCGACTACTGCTGTTCGATCAATCCGTAAGGATCACCGGACGCTGGACAACGACCCACGGCCAGCGCCGACGGCGCTGCCATGGGTGCTCCAGAGGGATCTAAGCGGCACAGATCGGGCCGGCGCTTGCCGCGCTCGGGTTCGAGTCAAACGAGCACGGATCGGACGTTGTCTTCGGCGGCCCAACCGTCCCGATAGCCGATCCACCATCGGATCGCTTCGGGCGGTCCCGGTGATGTTCGGCTGCGAGGCTGGGCGTCTCGCGCAGACCAGGGGCTACCCACTGACGCGAGCCGGTCGACCCGCGGCGCGATCCTTGTCTGGCTTCCGTTCCGATGCTCCTCAAGGACCGTGACCGACGCCGCGCAAAACACCTCGACCGTCCTCGATCAGACGATCACCACCGTGCACGCGGGCGCCGGGACCGTTTCCACGCTCGTGGCGCGCCGCCATCACGTCAGGGCCAAGCTCGTGATCGTCTGGCGTACAGCGGCGTACACACGCGCCTACTCGGCCCGGGCACGGAATCGGCTGCGGTCGGGGCTCGGTCTGGCTAGTCTGGGTTCCGGCAGCACCGTCCGCGGGTAAACGGTCGGCAGGGCGGGTCAGAACGTGAGCAAGAGATGGACGGCCGGCTCGTGGGCATCGCTGGTGGGCCTCTGCTTCGACGTTGGGCTGGCGGCCAGGCTCGTGCCCGCGGCCGCCCGGGCCGGCGAATGGGTGCAGGTCTCGTGCGTCAACCCCGACGGGTCGAGTTCGCCGTCAGAGGGGTGGACCGCCTTCGACCAGGGCACCTTCACAGCCGGGTCGGAGCAGAACACGAACTGTGCGCCCGGCACACCGATGGAAGCGCGCTTGGGCTCGGCCAGCCCGCCCCCCACCGGCTCGCAGGTGGTCCTCCAGTACACGCCCCCCAGCGGCTCGATGCTCGTCGGCGGCGGCGAGCGGGGCGCCCATGTTCGACTGGCAGCAACCCTGCCCAACCAGCGAGTTCGTCGACATCCGCGTAAACACAGCAGGAACTCGGCGCCGGCCAGCATCAGCTCAAGGTCAGCATCACTGACGCCGCCCAGAACACGTCCACCGTCGTCGATCAGACGATCGGCAACGGCATGACCGCCACCCCCACCCCCACCCCTAATCCGTCACAGCCCGGCCATCGCGTCCGAGCCACGCTGCTCATCGTCTCCCGCTACAGCGGCGCCCGAACCCGCCTGATCAGGATCAGGGCCCGCAATCTCCCCGGCAACGCCCAGGTCGTCGTGCGGTGCTGCGGTCCTCATTGCCCGCGCCCCCGCTCCCGAACCGCCAGCGCCACCCACCTCCGCCGCCTCTGGAAAGCCCTCATCCGAGAGGTCTTCACCGCCGGCGACCGGGTGATCTTCACCTTCACCGCCCCCGGCCTCCTCCCCGAACGGACGGAGATCCTCATTCGCGAGGACGCCAAACCGATCTCGAAGCGGCTCGGCAGCTAGCCGCTAGCTGCTAGGCCACCGGGCGCACCGGCACCCCGGCTCGCGCCAGGTGCTCCTTGACCTCCGCGAGCGTGTGCTGGCCGTAATGCAAGATGGAGGCGCACAGGACGGCGTCGGCGCCCGCCCCGATTGCGTCGACGAGATCCTCGAGGCCGCCCGCGCCACCTGACGCGATCACCGGGACGCTCACCGTGTCCGCCACCTCGCGCGTGAGCAGCAGGTCGTATCCCGCGCTCGTGCCGTCGCGGTCCATGCTCGTCAGGAGGATCTCCCCCGCTCCCCGCTTGACGCCCTCCCTGGCCCAGGCGACGGCGTCACGCCCCGTGGGTGTTCGCCCGCCGGCCAGGTACGCCTCCCACGTCCCGTCACCGCACGACTTCGCGTCGATGGCCAGGACGACGCACTGAGCTCCCAGCGTCTCCGCGAGCTCGTCGAGGAGCTCCGGCCGCTTCAGCGCTGCCGAGTTGACGGAGATCTTGTCGGCGCCGGCGTCGAGCACGGCCTGGGCGTCCTCCACCGAACGGATGCCGCCGCCGATGGTGAAGGGGATGAACACGTCGTTGGCGGTCCGGCGCGCGAGGTCGACCACCGTGTCGCGCTTGTCGGACGTAGCGGTGATGTCGAGGAACACCAGCTCGTCGGCACCGGCGGCGTCGTAGCGGCACGCGAGCTCGACCGGGTCGCCGGCATCGCGCAGGTCGAGGAAGCCGACGCCCTTGACGACGCGGCCACCGTCGACGTCGAGGCATGGGATC
This sequence comes from Actinomycetota bacterium, assembly GCA_030948875.1. Lineage (GTDB taxonomy): Bacteria > Actinomycetota > Thermoleophilia > Solirubrobacterales > Solirubrobacteraceae > Palsa-465. Next base: position 8,162 of record JALYZL010000326.1, on the reverse strand, counting down.
ACGCGCTTACAGTGCACGGGACTCCCCGCTCAGCGCATCGCGCGGGCCACGGCCCGCGTCCTTGAGCGCTGCTTGCGCCTCGGCGATGGTGAAGCGACCCTCGTACAGCGCCTTGCCGACGATGACGCCGGCGAGGTTGACCTGGCGCAGGCCGGCGAGAGCTTGGAGATCGGCGACCGAGGCGACCCCACCGGAGTAGAGGAAGCGTCCGCGGAGGGTTCCCGCAACCGTCCGCACCTCGTCGAGGTCAGGCCCCGAGAGCATGCCGTCGCGCTCGATGTTCGAGTACACGAAGCTGCGCACCCCGCGTCCCCAGAGGCGGTCGAAGACCTGCTCCGCGGGGATCTCGGTCTGCTCGAGCCACCCGTTCGCGGCCAGGCGTCCGTTTCTGGCGTCGACCGAGACGACGACGCGATCACGGTGCTCGGCGATGACGTCATCGAGGAAGTCCACGTCGGTGTAAGCGGCGGTGCCGAGGATCACGCGGGTGGCGCCGGCGTCCACGGCATCCCTCACCGCCGCCACCGAGCGCAGCCCGCCGCCGACCTGGATCGGGACGTCGACCGCGCGCGCGATGCGCTCGATCTGCTCGAGGTTCGCGGGGCTACCGCTTCGAGCTCCGTCGAGATCGACGACGTGGAGCACGCGTGCGCCCGCCTCCACCCACCGGCGCGCTGCGTCGAGCGGGTCGGCGTCGTACACGGTCCGGGCCTCGAAGTCCCCGCGGGTGAGCCGGACCGCCTTACCCTCGAGGATGTCGATCGCCGGGTAGACGATCACGCCGCCACGCCCTGTGCGTGCCTCGCGCAGACCGACGCGAAGTTACGCAACAGCGCGAGGCCGTGCGTGGAGGACTTCTCAGGATGAAACTGCACGCCGAACACGGAGCCGCGCTGCACCGCGGTGACAAAGCGCTCGCCGTACTCCGAGGTGGCGAGGGCGTCGTCCTCTTCGGCGGGGCGCGGCACCAGCGAGTGCACGTGGTAGAAGTGTGCACCGTCGGCGGGCAGCGACTCGGTCAGGGGCGAGGAGGCCCTGGCGGGGGCGAAGTCGACGCGGTTCCAGCCGATGTGAGGCAGGCGCAGCCCGTTCGTGTCGAGCTGCGTGATCTCACCAGCGATGAGTCCAAGACCGGCGGTGGGCTCGAACTCAAACGAGCGCTCGAAGAGCACATGCATTCCCAGGCAGATCCCGAGCACGGGCACGCCGGCCGCGCCACGCTCGACGATCACCTCTGACAGCCCGAGCTCAGTCAGGTTGCTCATGGCACGGGGAAAGGCGCCAACGCCAGGCACCACGAGACCGTCGGCGGTAGCGAGCACGTCGTGATCGCGGGTGATCTTCGCTCGCGCGCCGACGTGCTCGAGTGCTTTCTCGACCGAGCGACGGTTGCCCATGCCGTAGTCGACGATGGCGATCGTGGGGCCTGCGCTCATGCCGTCAGCGTCCCCTTCGTGCTCGGGACGCCGTGCTCGGTGGAGTCGAGGGCGACGGCGGCGCGGAGCGCTCGGGCGAAGGACTTGAATGCGGCTTCGATCATGTGATGGGCGTTGGTGCCCGCCTCGATCACCAGATGGAGGGTGAGCTTCGAGTTGAGGGCGACGGCGCGGAAGAACTCCTCGGCGAGCTCGTGGTCGAAATTGCCGATCCCACCCGGCGGCAGGCCGGCCTCGAAGGCGCAGTAGCCACGGCCGGATATGTCGATTGTGCAGGCAGCGCGTGATTCGTCCATGGGCACCGTCGCCTCACCGTAGCGCGTTATCCCCCCCCGGTCGCCGAGCGCCTGATCGAGCGCCTGGCCCAGGCAGATGCCCACGTCCTCGACCGTGTGGTGGGCGCCCGTGTTGAGGTCGCCGGTGGCGCGCACGTCGAGGTCGAGCCGGCCGTGGCGGGCGAGAAGGTCGAGCATGTGGTCGAGAAACCCGACCCCGGTCTCGCGCAGGCCGGCGGCCGCGCCGTCGAGGGTCAGCGAGATGTGGACGTCGGTCTCACGGGTCTTGCGGTCGATCACACCGGTGCGGCTCACGATGACCCATTCTGGCGAAAGCGCGCCTCCATCGAGCGCGCGTGCAGCTCGAACCCCTCGGCCCGGGCGACGGGCGCGGCGGCGCGGGCCAGTGCCTCGGCAGCACCGCCGATCCTGATCTCGGAGAAGCGCCGGCGAAAGTGCGCGGGCGATAGCGCTGAGGCGAAGCGCGCGGCACCTCCGGTCGGGAGCACGTGGTTTGACCCGGCGATGTAGTCGCCGAACGCGGACCCGCCGGCTGCGCCCACGAACAGGCAGCCTGCTCGCGAGACGAGCGGCGCGAGTGCCTCGGCGTCCGGTCCCAGCAGCTCGAGGTGCTCGGGCGCAAACGCCTCGACGAGCGCGAGCCCGCGCCCGAGATCCTCGACCGCCACGAGCCGGCGGATCGCTCCCGTGTCGGGCGAGCCCGCCATCTCCTGTGCGACCGCGCTCAGCAGCTCCCTCGAGTCGGAGATTCCCACCACCAGCGTGCCCGGCCCGTGCTCCGCCTGCGCGAGGAGATCGAGCGCGACGAGCTTCGGGTCGGCGTAGGCATCGGCGATCACCACGAGGTCGCTCGGCCCCGCGAATCCATCGATTCCGACCTGCCCGAAGACCTGGTGCTTGGCCTCCTGAACGTAGAGGTTGCCCGGGCCGACGATGACGTCGACGGGCGCGACCGACTCGGTCCCGTAGGCGAGCGCGGCGATCGCCTGCGCCCCGCCCATCCGGTACACGGCCGAAGCGCCGGCCAGCCGGCACGCGGCCAGGATCACCGGGTGGATATCGCCGCCAGCGCCCGGGGGCGCGCACACGGCAACGTCCTCGACCTCGGCCACGCGGGCCGTGACCACGCCCATGATTACCGTGCTCGGATAGGGCGCCCTGCCGCCCGGAACGTAAACGGCCGCGCGTGCCACGGGGACGCCACGGATCGCCACCTGCCAGCGAGCCTGCTCGCCGCCATCGAGTTCGACCACGCGATCCGCGGCGAGGCCAGCCGCGGCCACCCGGCCGACGTTCTCGGCCGCGCGTTCGAGCCCGCTGCGGACATCGGGGGCGAGGCGCTCGACGGCCGCGTCGAGCTCGGTGTCCGCGACGACGAGCGGGCCGGGCTCGCTGCCGCCCGTGTCGAAGCGCTGCGTGTACTCGCGCACCGCCGCGTCGCCGTCCGCTCGTACACGAGCGACGATCTCGGCGACGGCGCCTGAGACCGAGCCGGGATCGGGCACCAGCGCCCGCAACGCGGCGGCAAGCACCACGGGATCGCCGCTCAGGACGTCGGGCTCAGACGCCACGGACCCGCTCCAGCACGCCGTCGATGGCGCGGGCCTTGAGCTTGTGCGCGACGGGGTTGGCGATCAGCCGCGCGCTGCACTCGGCGATCTCCTCGCGCACTACGAGGCCGTTCTCGACCAACGTCGTCCCCGTCGCGGTGAGGTCGACGATCGCCTCCGCGAGACCGGTGATGGGGGCGAGCTCCACCGAGCCCTTGACCTCGACGATCTCGGCCTGGCGGCCGGTGGCGAGGAAGTGGAGCGCGGCAATCCGCGGGTACTTGGTGGCGATCCGGACCACCCCGAGGCGCCGGAGCGCCTCGGCGGCGCGGTCCTCGCCGGTTTCGCTCGCCAGCACCATCCGGCAGTATCCGTAGCGCAGGTCGGCGAGCTCGTAGAGCTCGCGCTCGGATTGCTCCATGAGCACGTCCTTGCCCGTGATCCCCAGGTCGGCGGCGCCCGCCTCGACGTAGGTGGGGACGTCGGAGGGACGCATGGTGATGATTCCCGCGTCCTCGAAGAGCAGCTTGCGGTCGTTCTCGCGCACCTCGCGGGTGTCGAGCCCGAGGCGGTCGAGGAGGTCGAGCGTGTCGCCGAACAGAGCGCCGCGGGGAACCGCGATCCGCAGGCCGTTCACCGTCCCTCCTCTCCGGTGAGCGCGATGTGGAGCTTCTCGACCCCGACGGCGAAGCCGACGGCGGGGAGCGGGCGGCCGAACCTGCCGAGCAGGTCGTCGTAGCGCCCGCCGCTCCCGATCGGGACCCCGAGCGCCGGGTCGTAGACCTGGAACACGGCCCCCGTGTAGTAGCCGAGACTGCGCACAAGGCCGAGGTCGAAGATCACCCTGGCGGCGGCGTCGGGCGGGAGCAGGGCATGGACGGACCGCATCCCTTGCACGGCGGCGTCGAGCGGCTCGGGAACATCATCGAGCACCTCAGGGCCACCCCGGATCTGCGGGACGCGCAGCAACAGCTCGGCCGACTCGTCGGCGATTCCGAGCGCAGCCACCTCGCGCTCGAGGCCGACGAAGTCACCGGCCACCAGCTCCTCGACGAGCGCCCCGCGCCGTTCCGGGTCGACGCCGACGCGCTCGAGCAGTGCCGGGTAGAGCGAGGAGTCTCCGAGCCCGACGCGGTAGGTCTTCAAGCCGACCGCGTCGAGCGCGGCGCACAGCAGCGTCAGGGCCTCCGCGGTTCCGTGCGGAGCCGGGGCGCCGACGAGCTCGATCCCGGCTTGGAGGAACTCGCGAGGCTGCCCGCGCTGGGGGCGCACGCGGCGGTAGGCGTGCGCGAAGTAGCAGAAGCGCATCGGCGGCTCGGCCGTCGCGTAGCGGGTCGCCACCAGCCGCGCGATCGGGACGGTCATGTCCGAGCGCAGCGCGAGAACCTGTCCCTGCTCGTCGAAGACGCGGTAGGCGGGGATCGTCGCGGTGCCATTGCCGCGCGCCAGGGTGCCCTCGTACTCGAGCGCCGGTGTGTACACCTCGCCGTAGCCGGCGTGCTCGAACTGGGCGCGCAGCCGCTCGGTGATGGCGCGGAGCTCGCGCATCTCGTCGGGCAGGACGTCGCGGGTGCCGCTGGGAATGCGATCGATCATCGTGGGGTCTGCTGGGTCGGCCCCGGCCGGGTGCTGCGGCGGCTGGGGATCCGGGCTCAGACGAGGACGGGAACGTCGTCGACGCGCTTGATCCGCGCTCCCAGCTCTCGCAGGCGCTCGTCGATCCGCTCGTAGCCGCGGTCGATCTGGCCGATGTTGCCGATCTCGGTCTCGCCGTCGGCGCACAAGGCTGCGATGAGCATCGCCATCCCCGCGCGGATGTCAGGCGCGGGAACCCGCTCGCCACGCAGGCGGCGGGGGCCGAGGACAATCGCCCGATGCGGGTCGCAGATGGTGATCGCTGCCCCCATGACCTGGAGCTTGTCGGCGAAGAACAACCGGTTTTCGAACATCTTCTCGTGGATCAGGACGGAGCCCTCGGACTGCGTGGCGATCGCCAGGGCGACGCTCGTGAGGTCGGCAGGGAACGCCGGCCACGGCCCGCTGTCGACCTTGGGCTGGATGCCTCCGGCGTCATCACGGATGACCAGCTTCTGCGCTCCCGGAACGATCACGTCATTGTCGCGCAACTCAGTATGCAACCCGAGGCGCTCGTAGACGATCCTGATCATTCGGAGATCCTGGGGGTAGGTGTCCTTGACCACAAGCTCGCCGCCGGTGACGCCGGCGAGGGCCATGAACGAGCCGATCTCGATATGGTCGGGCGCGATCGCGTGCTCGCACCCGCCCAGGGTCTGCATGCCGTGGACGGTCATCACGTTCGAGCCAATGCCTTCGATGCACGCCCCCATGCGCTGGAGCATGCGCGCGAGATCCTGCACGTGCGGCTCGGAGGCGGCGTTGCGGATGACGGTCTCGCCGGGCGTGAGCGCCGCGGTCATCAGCGCGTTCTCGGTGGCCATGACCGAGGGCTCGTCCATCAGGAAGTCGCACGGCCGCAGGCCGCCGAACGGGGCCTCGATCAAGATGTCGCGCGCGTGCTCGACGGTGGCGCCGAACTCCTTGAAGGCGTCCAGGTGGGGATCGAGCCGCCGCCGGCCGATCACGTCGCCGCCGGGCGGGGGCATGCGGGCGCATCCGAAGCGGGCGAGCAGCGGCCCGGCGAGCAAGAAGGACGCGCGGATCCGCTCGGACAGCCCCCGATCGACATCGCAATGGAGAACGCCGGAGGCGTCGACGGCGACCACGCCGGGGCCGCGCCACTCCACCCGCGCTCCCAGCATCTCGATCAGTTCCATCATCGTCTCGACATCGGAGATTCGCGGCACGTTCCGCAGCACCACCTCTTCCTCGGTGAGCAGGCACGCGGCGAGGATGGGCAGGGCGCCGTTCTTGTTCCCGGCAGGCACGATGGTGCCGGAGAGCGGCACGCCGCCTGTGATGATGAACTTCTCCATAGGGGCCGTTTGGCGTCGGGTCCGGTCTGGAAGGGCGGGCCCGGAGCGCTGAGCTAGGGTAACAGCCATGCAGGCAGAGATTTCGCGCAGCGAGGCCTGGAACCTCCTTTGTGAATGGACAAACGGGGAATCCCTGCGCCGGCACGCGCTCGCAGTCGAGGCGGCGATGCGGGCCTACGCCGTCCGCTTCGGCGAGAACGAGGAGCTCTGGGGGGCCACCGGCCTCCTGCATGACCTCGATTACGAGCGCTACCCGAGCCTCGAGGACGGCCACCCCAGGTACGCGATGCGCGAGCTCGAGGCTAGGGGCTATCCGCCCGAACTGCTCCGCGCGGTCGCGTCGCACGCCGAATACCTGGGCGTCTCGCGCGACACACCGATGGAGAAGACGCTGTTCGCGGTGGACGAGCTGTCCGGCTTCGTGCTTGCCTGCGCCTACGTTCGCCCCGACGGCCTCATGGGCATGACGCCCAAGTCGGTCAAGAAGAAGATGAAGGCACCGAGCTTCGCGGCCGCGGTAGATCGCGACGACCTGAGGCGAGGAGCGGAGGACTTGGGGATCGACTTCGACGAGCACGTCGAGGTGGTGATCGCTGCCCTCGCCGCACGGAGCGACGAGCTGATGAGCAGCGGAGCGGCCCCCTAGGTCAGGATTGCTCGCCACCTATCGCTCGATTCTGCGGCAGCCCGGCGCTCCGCGACTGGTCATCACCGCGTTCGTCGCGCGCATTCCGGTCGGGATCAACGCCCTCGCGATTGTGCTCCTCGTCCGCAAGGCGACCGGATCGTTCGTCGAGGCCGGTATCGTCGACGCGGGTCTCGCGCTCGGCTCCGCCTTCCTCTCGCCGGTACAGGGCCGGCTCGTCGACCGCTTCGGGCAGACGAAGGTGCTCGTCCCCTCGGCCCTCATCAGCTCGGCGGCGCTCATCGGGCTCGACATCGGCGTCTACCGCCACATCAGCATCGCGCTGCTCACCGCCCTCGCGGCGATCGGAGGTGGAATGCAGCCGCCGATGGGGGCATCGATGCGAGCGCTGTGGGCTTTCTTGATCCCTGACCCGCAACGCCGGGACGCGGCCTTTGCGCTCGAGGCGGTCCTCAGCGAGGTGTACTTCATCGCCGGGCCGCTCCTCACAGCCGTGATCGTCGCCGTCGCGAGCCCTTCCGCCGCGGTGATCACCTCGGCCTGCCTCACGGTCGCCGGAACGTTCGCGTTCGCCACCTCGCGTCCCTCGCGGAGGTGGCGAGCGGTAAGAGCCAAGCGGACGATCGCGGGGCCCCTCGCCGGGCCTGGCTTTCGCACGCTCGTCCTCTCGGTAGTGCCGATGGGGCTCGCCTTCGGGACCCTCGAGGTCGCCATGCCGGCGCTCGCGACCCGGCACGGTGATCCGGCGGCGGCCGGGATTCTGCTCGGCGCGTTAGCGGGCGGAAGCCTGATCGGCGGGCTCCTGTACGGGAGCAGGGCCTGGCGACGGTCGCTCGCGCAGCGTTACGTCTTCCTCACCGCCATGTTCGCAGCCGGGATGGCGCCACTGATCCTCGCCGGCGCGATTCCCGTCATGGTCGTCCTCATGGCCGTCGCCGGCTTCACCCTAGCGCCCGTGGTCGCCTGCATTTTCGCGCTCATCGAGCAAATCGCACCCCCGGGGACCACGACCGAGGCGTTCACCTGGGTCTTCACCGCGAACATGACCGGCGCTGCCGCCGGGGCCGCCATCGCCGGTGCTGTCATCCACAGCTCAGGCATCCGCACCGCCCTGCTGATTCCACTTGGCGGGGTCGCGGTGAGCTTTCTCCTCGCCCTAGCCGGGCGCCGGGCGCTGGGGTAGCCGACGGCGGCGGGGGCGAGCCGGGACGCGGCGGCGGCGGTGGGTTCGGACGCGGCTGGGTGACGGCCTCCCGGGCGCCGATCGCGGCCTCCGGGGC